>JAJAZG010000430.1 GCA_026785865.1 Pseudanabaena sp. CAN_BIN31 | reverse complement strand
TTTTAGACAAACAAGTAGAAAGCGCGATCGCGATCGTGCCAATTCTCGATTTGCAAGATGAAGAACGCATCGGTCGCGGTCAAGAATCGCGAGAACCAATGTTGCGATCATCGAATATTTCCAAAGGAATGATGACGGCTTTGTCATCAACAACTACAACTAGTTTTCCCAAACTGCCTGATGGTCACCTTTTAGAATATCTACATCAAGCCACCCAGATTACAGAAAAGCCAAAGATACAGGATTTTGGGGAGCGATTAGATAATCAAGAAAGTGTTCCGCAACCTCCTGAGCAAGATTCTGATAAATATAACTTCCCTTTCTGCACAAAAGTCAGTACTACCACTGAAAGCATCCACTGGGGCGACGATCTGGAAATGTTGGAAAATACGATCTTGCAACGGCGATCAACTCGCGAATATACTGGCGGAAATTTAGAACTTGCTGAACTTAAAGCGATTCTCGACTTTACTTATCAACCGCAACACTATACCGATCAAGGTATTGATGGTAATCCCGACTATTTCGATCTTAGCTTAATTGAAACCTTTGTAGCCGTAACAGGTGTCGAAGGTTTAGAAGAAGGATGTTATTACTACGCTCCCAAATCCCAAGAGTTACGCCAAATTCGCTTTAAGAACTTCCGTGATGAATTACATTATCTCTGCCTCGGTCAAGAACTCGGTCGCGATGCAGGAGCCGTCATTTTCCACACCGCCGATCTTAAAAAAGCCGTGGAGAAATATGGCGATCGCGTTTATCGCTATTTACATATGGATGCAGGGAATTTAGGTCAGCGCTTAAATTTGGCGGCGATCGGTTTGGGTGTCGGCGTGAGTGGCATTGCAGGATTTTTTGATGATCTCGTCAACGAAGTTCTCGGTATTCCCAGTGATGAAGCAGTTTTATACATCACGACTTTAGGCAGAACTCGCTAACAAAGGTTGTTGAAAATCTGCGATCGCTTTTACAAAACTTAAAAAGCTGTGGCGATCGCCACAGCTTTTTGTTTATTTGGCTAAAACCTTCTCGTGTTGACCTCGCAACTGCCCACAAGCAGCATCTGCCTCAAGCCCCCTTGTCCGCCGCACACTTGCTGTCACTCTGTAATCTTCCAAAACTTGCACAAAAGTTTGAATCGCTCTCTCGGTCGGACGCTTGTAATCAGCATCGCTAACTGTGTTGTAAGGAATCAAATTAACATGACTTTGGAAACCGCGAATTAAGTGAGCGAGTTCCTTTGCTTGTTCAGGTGAATCATTAACTCCAGCCAAAAGTGTATATTCAAAACTAATCCTGCGTCCTGTCATTTCCACATACTCGCGGCAGTCATCCATCAAAGCAATCAAAGGATAGCGATCGGCGGAGGGAATCACTTGGGCGCGGACTTCTTGAGTCGGTGCATGGAGACTGACCGCGAGAGTCACTTGGAGATGTTCTTGGGCAAGGCGGGGGATTTGATTGGGAATGCCAACAGTAGAAACGGTGATGTTGCGCTGACCGATGCCGATATCTTTGTTGATGACCGCGATCGCCCCAATTAAATTTTCATAATTGAGCAACGGTTCACCCATGCCCATAAATACGACATGGCTGACGCGCTGCTGCATAACTTCTTGAACAGTCAGCACTTGGTCGATAATTTCGTGCTTTGCCAAGTTGCGCCGAAAGCCGCCTTTGCCAGTGGCGCAAAAATCGCACGCCATCGGACAACCAACTTGAGTCGAGACACATACGGTGAGACGCTTACTGGTAGGTATGCCAACAGTTTCGACAATTTCGCCATCAGCGAGCTTAAGCAGGAATTTCTCTGTGCCATCGCGAGTTTGTTTGTGCAGATAAATTTCGGCACGCCCAATTTCCGCAGTCGGATTGAGGGCAAATTCTTCGCGCCAGGCCTTCGGGAAAACGGTAATGTCTGTTAACTCTCTTGCGCCTTTGTTGTAAAGCCAGTCATGAAGCTGCTTACCACGATAGCTGGGCTGTCCTTGTGACACCACCCATTCGGTAAGCTCCGATAGCGATCGCCCCAATAGTGGTAGGACTTGAGAGGCAGGATTTGGCAGCGTATTAGCAGTCATGACAGATTGGCAAAATGGGACGGGTATGTTGATCTTAGCAAAAAATTAGGTATAGGGTTTGATAAAATCATCACCAAAGCGATCGCCACATATTTCAACTTTAATTAAGTCAACAATGAGATTTTTATGAGCCTATACTTGTATGCAATTTTGCAAGCTGAACATGTCGAACTAGTTAAAGATTTCGATCTTAAAGGGATGAATGCTCAGCCCGTGCAGTTTCACGAACTTCCGCCCTTTGCGATCGCCTACAGCGAGGCTCAACAAGAGCGCTACCTCGCTAGCCGTGCTAACTTGATCACCCATGAAACGGTCTTAGAATCGCTCATGAAAGCGATCGATCCCCATCAAGCCGTACCTTTGCCTTTGCAATTTGGGCTAGTAGTCGAAGAGTGGGAAGAAGTGCAACAAGATCTCTTAATTCCTCACGGAGCAAAACTCAAGGAACTAATCAATAATTTAATCGGCAAGCGGGAAGTCAGCGTCAAACTTTTTTGGAATCAAAACGAGGAGTTAAATCTTGCTGTCGCCGAAAGTAAAGGCTTACAACAAAGTCGCGAAGCTCTCGTTGGCAAAGTATTAAGTATGGATGAGGCGATCGCGATCGGGCAAGAACTAGAATCAGCGATCGAGCAACGTCAACAAATCATCATTGATGCGTTTGTGAATACCCTTAAGCCGCTATCCCATGAATATGAAGAAGGTGAAATGCTCACCGAAAGTATGATTTATAATGGCTCATTTCTAATCGATTGGGATAGAGAACCCGAATTTGCGATCGCCGTTGAAGCGCTCGATCTCCAATTTGAAAACCGCCTCCGCATCCGTTATAACGATTTCACCGCACCGTACAATTTTGTGAATGTCGAGCGAGATTAAATTTTATTAGAGCCAGATTTTGCAATGTGTCTGGATGCTTTTGCGTATGTTATATTCAAGATTAATATGGACTTTGGCATTGCGATGAAAAGTACTCAAACGATTGATATTTCTACTACCGCTCCAAGTACAGTTTGTGTAGACACCATTAGCAGTCTCCCCGACCATACACAACTGCCAGACTCAGACGGTACTTTTGTGAAAAATTTTCAAGAACATCCACAAAGCCTTGTTTTAACCAGTTCTATTGAGCCAATCTTCCAGAAACTACATCCTGACGGACGTTATTGCATTGGACAGGATAGTGGGATTTACTGGAAATTAACTGAGCCACCCGAACAAGGAGCGGAAGCACCTGATTGGTTTTATGTTCCCAATGTGCCACCGTTTTTAAATGGAGAATATCGCCGATCCTATGTGATGTGGAAAGAGATCGTGGCTCCTTTCATTGCGATTGAGTTTGTGTCTGGCAATGGCGCAGAAGAAAGGGATGCATCTCCGCCATCTGAAAAAGCTGGTATTGATCGCGATACTGGCAGAAAAAAGGCTGCGGGTAAATTTTGGGTTTACGAACAGGCGATTCGGATTCCTTTTTATGCGATTTTTGAACCTTGGAAAGCTGCATTAGAGGTATATCATTTAGTTGACGGTCGATATGAAAAGTTGTCGCCCAATGTTCGCGGTCATTATCCGATCGCATTTTTGGATGTAGAGCTAGGTATTCTGTTGGGAACAGAAGCGATTTCGATTCCTTGGTTGCGTTGGTGGGATAGGGATGGTAATTTGCTGCTCACGGGTGATGAACGCGCTGTTAGGGCTGAGGCGATCGCGGCTCAAGAACGTCAACAGAAAGAGAAGCTAGAAATTTATTTAAGGGCAATAGGAATCGATCCCAACCAAATTTGATTTCTGATTTCTAAAAAAGGATATCCTTGGTAGGGGTTTAGCATTTGCGCCACCATATCTCAACTCATCACCGAAATCTCGCTCCGCAAATGCTAAACCCTCTTCGCCTTAAACGATAAATTGTCTCTGCGTTACGAGGTTTGGGCGAAGCATTCCCAAATAAGAACATCTTAGAATTTATAAGTATCGGTGGGAATGCTTCGCCCCTACTAATATCAACATACTCCCTTCCCAGTGAAAGATTAGAC
>JAJAZG010000429.1 GCA_026785865.1 Pseudanabaena sp. CAN_BIN31 | reverse complement strand
CCCCCCCCTACATATTTTTTTATAAACCTCATTATCGACCATTATCATTTCTTTAAGCCCGCTGGGGGCGCTTTTTTTTTTTTAGCTGTGCGGGGGGGCCGGCCCGGGGCCCCCGCCACCCTCTTTTGGGTTTTATGTCCTAACAAGATTGGCGACAGCTATAGATGATGCTTTGGGAGCCTTACTACCACCAAAAGCAGTATGAATTCCTCTCAATGCGAAAATAATAATTACACAAATAACCACATATTGAGCAAGTTGAAATGCAAAAATTGGCGTTTTTAGTAAACTTTGCCAAGAAAAAGTTTGCCTAGAAGTATTACTAGCTGAAGATGTTGTCTCAGTCTCTAAATCGCTTGCGGTATCAGCGATTGCAGGGAAATTAGGGGAAAGCAACAAATCTTGAGATTGAGAAGAACTTGTACTTTCTAAATCAGAATTTAGATTATTCGTTAAATTAATGTTTGGTAAAGGCTCAGGAGATTCTATTGCTCCAAACATTTCATCTAGGTCTGGATTAGATGCTGTTGGAGGTTTTTGGCTATTGGCGCGATCGCTCAGATCATTTCGCTCTAGCATAGGTTTTCGTGGCAGTACTGGTAAAGGAAGTATTTTAAGTTGTGATGGTGGTTCCGTGATTCCGCCATTTTCACTAACAATCGTATCCCTGCGATCGCCTAAATTAATTTCTTCCGTCCATGCAGGTTCATCGGAACCTGTTTGTTGCCATGAAACGATAATGCTAGAAACTGTCTTGACTTCAAGGGTAATAAACCATTTTCTGAGCATTCCTACTAATACTTGTCGTTTAGGAATTCGCATTTCATCATCGAGCGATCGCAGATCGGACTCGATTAAAATTTCTAAGCGATCGCCATCGCGTTCGACATTTGCTAGCATTCCTTGAGATTTGAGCAAACGATTCATCAACGAAGCGATCGCATTAATATTGCCCTGTTTGGCCTGTTCAACTAACGGATTTTGTGACATATTAGCAACCAGAATTTTCAACCTATTTACTGCTTGGCAAACTAAGCCAAATGTATCAGATTTTTGCAATAACAAATAAATATAAAGTAAGGCGGCGCATCGCGCCGCCTTACTTTACTATACGAGTCTAACTAGCTTGGCGCTCAAGTCCCACAAGCGTTCGGCTCTAACATCATCACGCGCTTGAGGTGAGACAGTTTGCACAAAAGACTTACCATCTTTTTTCTGACGATTGCCCCAACTCCAATAAGCTCCCGATTGCTTGTATTCAGGATCAGCAATCACGGCTGCGACTCTTTCACCTGAAAGCTCTTGACTTACATAGCCCTTCGTAATGTTCTTTTGGAACAGTGGGAATAGCTTTTGGAAAAGAGGGTAGTGATTGCGGAAGAGTGGCGTATCAGCGACACAACCAGGATAGAGCGAAGTAAAAGTGATCCCTGTAGAATCATGGTAGCGGCGGTGCAATTCTCGCATGGTGAGGATATTGCAAACTTTGCTTTCTTTATAAGCGCGGACAGGTTCAAATTTTTTGCCATTTGCCATCGAAATTGGTGGTTTGAAACCTTTTTCAAATCCTTCCAAATTGCCGAGATCGGGCTGTGGTGGAATCTTGCCGCCGAGTTCGTCAGGGTTATGGGTAACGGTTCCCAAAATGACCATGCGGCGATCGGGATGGGTAGATTTTTTCATGTCTTCTAGCAATAAATTGCAGAGCAAGAAATGACTGAGATGATTGGTGGTCATCGTTAGCTCGAAACCTTCGGGCGATCGCAAGGGTTCTTTAATCAGGGGTAGATAGATCGCCGCGTTGCACAAAAGGGCATCAAGGGGCATTCCTGTCGCACGGAACTTAGCCACAAATTCGCGGACGCTGACCAAAGAGCCAAGATCGACTTGAATAATCGTGTAGCTATCTTTGGAAATACCAACAGATTCGGCGGCTTGCTCGGTTTTAGGAATATTGCGACAAGCCATGACGATATGCCAACCTTTGTCTGCCATCGCCTTGGCTGACCATAGTCCAACGCCTGAAGATGTGCCTGTAATAATAACTGTAGGCTTATGATGCTGAGACATTTTTAGAAATAAACCGATTAACTTTGCTTAGGATTTTACAGCGATTTGGCTTGCCTTGAAAAACATCACAGACAAGGGGCTTAAGCCCCTTGTTTACATCAATAATCAAAAGGGAGCGCTTCGCGCTCCCTTTTGATTAAACAGATCGCGTCATTTGGACACGATAACGCTCTTTTTTAGTAATCATGATTTCGCCCACGGTGAGTCGTCCTTTGCCACGGATGGCGATGAGGTCGCCTGATTTGAGTTGATAGTTTGGCTGAGTGACTGGCTTCCAGTTGACACGCACATCATCGCCATTGATCAAATCCACCATTTTGCTGCGCGACATCCCAAAACCGAAAGAGGCGATCGCATCTAGTCTTAAGGATGCCTCAGTTGAAGTAAGTTCTTTAGTAACAGCAACCCGAATTTTCAGGTCTTCAAAAGCGATCGCATTTACCTTAACGGGGACTGTCCGCACTTGATTGAAGTGCAATTGCAAATATTCCAGTAGCTCTGGCACAATCATCGCTTGTGCGCCTTTTTCACCTAATACGTTCACATCGCCGACCTTTTGGCGCTCGATCCCACATCCAAGGATTGCGCCCAAAAAATCACGATGGGTTGCTGTATCAAATAAGAAATTTCCAGAAATCGAGATCGGCGTGAGGCTGACCATTGAGATATCAAGGGGCAACTCCGCACGGGCGATCGCCAATCTTTGACGTTCAGCTTGTTCATAACCGCCCCATGCTAAGCAATGGATTTCGGTCATTTTACCAAATACACGCAGACCCTCAATAATTTCGGGCGGCGACAAAAAATCACTGCACACGACATCCCAAGTCTGGATAGCGCGATCGCCTAAATCCAGCAGTCGGCTGAGGGTTTCTCGATTTTCAACATGATTGAGTAGGTCACGGGGTAGCATTAAATTTCGTCAAATTCCTCTTCGGGAATGCGTTGTTTGGACTTTTCAGGAATTTTGGTTTCGCCCCAAGCATCACGGATTTGCTGTTGGGTTTCATTACGAAAATTAGTTTTTGGTGATTCTAAATAATCATCTTCAAAATCATCATACTCGTCATCGTAGTTATCAGACGCTGGCGGTGGGGCGATCGGGCGCGATGGCTCAGGACGGACTTCGGCGCGAGCTTGACGGCGTTGTTGTTGGGGTGGATTTACAGGCACGCGCTCTTCTGCCCAATTATCACCATCATCCCATGATTGCTCTTGGCGATAGACAGGGCGTTGTTGCTGCGGTGGTGGAGAGTAGGTGCTTCTTGTGCCTGAAGATAAAGCATTATCGCGAATGCTAGTCGATGGCGGCATGTAGTCATCTTCAAAGTCGTCTTCCCAAGGGGCTTTACCTAGTCCCAGACGTTCGAGCAAGCCTTTGCTGAGTTGGGTCATGCGATCTTCCATGCCTTCCGTGACAATAATGCGATCGCGCCCAACGGCAATGATTTCATTCACATCAAGCTCGTAAGTGCTGATCAAACTAGCAGGAATAATTGGATTACCAATCGAGGCAACGATTAAAAACAATAAGTCGCCCGTCTCAGGATCGAATTTAAAATCGCGGACTTTGCCCAGTGGCTCACCTGACTCGGTGACGACTTCATTATTAATGAGGGACGTATAGCGCTCAGTAATCAAAATATCTTCGAGTACAGACTCGTCATCTACCAAGATGGCATCTGGCCCTAATAAGTCAATATTATCTAAGGACATGAAAAATGTGTCACCAATCCCAATCGGTGTGCCAGGGATAAAGCGCTCGGCGACAGTTACACCCGTGACGCGGCGTTGATCGACATCTAGCCAGATTTGGGTGACGATGCCAAGCCGAATTGCCGATCGCTTGCTAAAAACTTGCAAGCCCAATACGGCGGCACGTTGACGAAGATTTTCCGATTGCATCATGGTGGTGACGTGGCTCTAAAAAGATTCCCAAACGATCCCCAACAGGTGGGGCATGAACTTAAGCTGGAGGGTAAATAGCTAGCTCTGATTCTAGCAGACTAGATCCCCTCAATAGTCAGCGACATCTAGAGCAATCAAGTACAAGGGGGCTTAAGCCCCTTGTTTTGAGCATTGTCTGTAGCAAATCAAGCCGTAACTACCTCTTTGTGTAGGCAAAGCTCAACCATCAAACATGTCCTTAGCTAGATTCACGCTTTAAAATATTTTGTTACAGTTTTTAACATAAGGAAGTAACAAAACAGGACAAAGCAATGAGTAACAGTTATAGAGTTGATGATCGCGGTGTTCTTAATAACTTTGCGGTAGAGCCGAAGATGTATGTTGAAGATACTGATAAAGCTGGCTTTACTGCATACGCTGAATTGTTGAATGGAAGACTCGCTATGATTGGCTTTGTATCCTTGTTAATCCTTGAAGTTTCTACGGGGCATGGTTTGGCTTGGTGGCTTGGTAACTTCTAGCCTATGAATTTTTCCAATCAGAATGTTTGAGACAAAGTAAAAACGATAACGATTATTTAAACTTACCAAAAGGTAGGTTTTTTTATTAGTAGAAAAATTTTTAAAGCGATCGCCTATCTATAAAACGCGAAAGGCGATCTCTCCATGCCTGAGTATTTTTTAGTGTACATATATATTTTTTTTGCGTGTTACGATCCAAATAAAATTATGCATTAAAACCTTATGAATCACAAAATGGTTAAACACATCAGTAATTTAGAGCCTAGTCTGGATTCTGGGATAGAAAAATTAAGAGCGAAACTGTTGCTTTGTTCGGAGATTTTGCAAGGTATACGCCAGTCTAGCAATATGGAAGAAGGTTTCCCAGAAATCACTTCAAGGCTACTCAACTTATTGCAGGTTGTTCATGTATCTATCTATAAGCTTGATAAATCTGTAAATAATAATCGTAGAACAGGAATTAGCGGGCAAATTGTGGCTGAGGCGATCGCGCCAAATTGTGATGATTGTTCGCAAATCCATGTTGAAAATATTTTGCGCGAAGAATATCCGTGGGGGGAACAGACATCGAGGGAAATCATTGATTTTTATACGGCGGGGCTGACTAGATGCGATCTTAATTTAGCAGAAACATCTACTGGGAAGGCTTATTTACTTGTGCCAATTGTAATGTCAGCAGAAGAAAACCCACTTTGGGGATTTTTGACAGTACAGCAATGCACGACTTTGAATGAGGAAAATTTTCAAGGCTCTTGGGATCAAGATGATGTGCTGATGCTGCAACAAATTGCCATGCAAATCGAGATCGTCTTGCAGAGCGAACATCATAGTACGAGCTTGCGGGAACAGGTAAGAGAAGCTGAGCAATCCTACTCAACCTTGCATGGATGGATGGAGCGATATCGCTGTTTGGTGGAAGAAATTCCTAATGTTTCCTATGTGTCACCAATCACTGACAAGCCAGAATTCGCCTATATCAGTCCACAACTAAAAACACTCCTATGCGTCCCGTCTTCACAATGGAATGTAGTCAATAGTTGGGAAGAACATGTGCATCCTGACGATCGCGATCGCCTTCAACAAGAAGTTCGCCATACTATTGACACGGGAGCGCCTTTTTGTTGTGAATATCGAATGATGGCAAGTGATAGCAGAATCATTTGGGTACGTGACAATGCCCAAATGGGATTAGCATCTGATGGCAAAACTCAAGTTTTGCGCGGTTCGGCTTTTGATATTAGCGATCGCAAACAAATTGAACAAGCTTTAACCAAAAGCGAAGCGATGCTAGAAAAGGCTCAACAAGTTACCAAGCTGGGGAACTGGGAGTGGAATGTCTTTGATAATGAAATCATTTGGTCAAAAGAGCTGTTTCATATTTTTGAACGCGATCCTGATTTAGGAACTCCTGAGTATGAAGAACATCTACTAGATTTTGTACCAGAGGATCGAGAAAAGCTTGATCAAGTAGTCCAGAAAGCTGTTAATAATGGTGAATCCTATCGAATAGAATTGCAGATCTTGAAATCTGACAAATCTTATCACTACATTGAAGCGATCGGTCATGCTGAATATGACGATAATCAGCAGGTGAGCAAGCTTTATGGAACTGTTCAAGATATTAGCGATCGCAAAACTGTCGAAGCAAAACTGCTTCAGAGCGAAACTTTGTTTGGGTTAACTATTGAAAATGCTCCTGTGGGCATTGCAACTATAAGTTTAGAAGGTGAATTCTTAAATGTGAATCAAAGATTTTGTGAAATATATGGCTATTCTGAGGACGAACTTCTGAATATGACATCGTTTCAAATCACGCATCCTAATTCTGTTGAAACGACATTGAAAGCCTTAAATTCTTTGGTTGACAATATCGTCACAAATATCCAAATCGAAAAACAATATATTCATAAAGATGGTCATGTAATTGAAGCAATCAGTCGGGTTAGCGCGATGCGAGACGAGCATGGCAAACCAATCCAATTCATCGCTAGCGTCGAAGATGTCACCGATCGCAAAACTGTCGAAACAAAAATTGCCGCCGCAAGTCTGGCGGAAGCGGCGAATCTTGCTAAAACTGAATTTCTTGCCGTGATGAGCCATGAACTCCGCACGCCGATGAATGCGGTAATTGGCATGACCGATATTTTACTAAACACGCCACTATCTCCAGAGCAGCAAGGATATGTCGCCATGATCCAGCGAGGCGGTGAGATGCTGCTCTCCGTGATTAGTAATATTCTCGACTTTTCGCGAATTGAGTCAGGAAAACTTGAGCTAGAAGAGCGTCCTTTAAATCTGGGACAATGTATCAAAGAAGTTCTCGAACTAATGACATTCCACAAGGGGGATAAGCCCTTAAAACTTGACGCTCTAATTGGTATAGATGCTCCCCAACAAATTATGGGAGATTATACGCGGTTACGTCAGATTTTAATAAATTTGGTCAGTAATGCCATTAAATTTACTGAAAATGGTGCAATTATGATTACGGTTAGTGATCAATTGCTCGATCAATCTACTAATACCCATGAATTGCGATTTGATGTGCGGGATACAGGCATCGGTATGAGTGATGAGCAGATCACTAAACTCTTTAAAGCCTTTAGTCAAGCAGACAAATCAATTACGCGGCAATATGGTGGTACAGGTTTAGGATTGGTGATTTGCAAACAGCTTTGTGAACTAATGGGTGGCAATATCTCTGTGACAAGTACGGTTGGCGTAGGTTCAACTTTTAGCTTCTCAATTGTTGGACAGGCGATCGCTAGTAGTGCAGATGCGAATAATGCAGAGGCGATCGCGTCAAATCTAAAGGACAAAAAGATTTTGAGCCGCTTAGATCAAAACTTTGCAAATCAATATCCATTCAGAATCCTAATTGTCGAAGATAATCCCGTGAACCAACAAATTCTATCACTAATGTTGGATAAATTAGGCTATACACCTCAAGCATTTAGTAATGGACTGGAGGCTTTGACTAACTTAGTTGAGCAATCCTATGATGTGATTATCATGGATATTGAAATGCCGATTATGGATGGTCTCATGGCAAGCAGAAAGATCCGTCAGTTGCCAAATCGAACTCCTTGGATTATTGGTCTATCAGCTAATGCTTTTACCGAATCTCGCGAGATTGCATTAGCAGCAGGAATGAATGATTATCTGACCAAGCCTTTACAAGTTGAAGATATAGTTGCTGCGCTAGAAAGAGTTACTCTATCGCTAGGTCAAGTGAGTATGTGTCAAGTGAAAAAATATCAAGCATTAGATTTGCAAACTCTTGAAGCTTTAGGAAATGCGGTCTGTAAAGAGAACCTACCAGATTTAATTGATCTCTATTTAGAACATTCAACCGAAGCGATCGCCAATATGCACCAAGCTCTTAGCGATAAAGATATTAAAACTATAGATGCTAAAAATCATTCTTTTAAAGGTGGTAGTGAGACATTTGGGGCTATACAGCTTGCTAAGTCTTGCCAAGAGTTACAACTTATATGTAAACGTCTTTTATCTTCTCAATCATCTACCGATGAAGATATAGAGGCGATCGCAGGTATTTTAAATAAGATGGAAAGTGACTTTAAGCTTGCATCGCAAGCATTTCAGAAATATTTGGATCTTTAAAAACTAAAAGCTGTGGCGCACGCGCAGGGGGCGCCCCCGCTTTTTGGTTTTTGTTGCCAATTAAATCATCAAGTTGTGGATAATCGGGAAGCGGGGTTTGTGT
>JAJAZG010000428.1 GCA_026785865.1 Pseudanabaena sp. CAN_BIN31 | reverse complement strand
TTCTAGTTCTACAAAATTTCTGTCAATCTCTAATAACTAATTAAAACAAAATCATGGCTAAGAGAATAATTTATAACGAAGATGCACGTCGCGCCCTTGAGCGTGGTATGGACATCTTGGCTGAAGCCGTTGCTGTAACCCTTGGACCAAAAGGTCGTAACGTAGTTCTTGAGAAGAAATTTGGTTCTCCTCAAATCGTTAATGATGGCGTAACCATTGCTAAAGAAATTGAACTAGAAGATAACGTTGAAAATACTGGCGTAGCTTTGATTCGTCAAGCTGCTTCTAAAACTAACGATGCTGCTGGCGATGGAACCACCACCGCAACCGTTCTCGCCCATGCGATCGTTAAAGAAGGTTTGCGTAACGTCGCGGCTGGTGCTAACTCGATCGCCCTCAAGCGCGGTATCGACAAGGCGACTACTTTCTTGGTTGGCAAAATCAAAGAACATGCTAAGCCTATTGAAGATTCTAAAGCGATCGCTCAAGTTGGCACCATCTCTGCTGGTAACGACGAAGAAGTCGGCGCAATGATCGCTCAAGCGATGGACAAAGTTGGTAAAGAAGGTGTGATTTCCCTTGAAGAAGGTAAATCCATGTTCACCGAATTGGAAATCACCGAAGGTATGCGCTTTGAAAAGGGCTATATCTCTCCTTACTTCGTAACTGATACCGAACGCATGGAAGCTTCTTTTGAAGAACCCATGTTGTTGATCACCGATAAGAAAATTGCCCTCGTTCAAGAACTCGTTCCTGTTCTCGAACAAGTCGCTCGTTCTGGTCGTCCTCTGATCATCATCGCAGAAGACATCGAAAAAGAAGCTTTGGCAACCCTCGTTGTGAACCGTCTGCGTGGCGTTCTTAACGTTGCTGCGGTCAAGGCTCCTGGATTTGGCGATCGCCGTAAAGCGATGCTCGAAGACTTGGCAACCCTCACAGGCGCTCAAGTGATCACTGAAGATGCAGGGCTTCGCCTTGATGCAGTTAAGCTCGACCAACTCGGCAAGGCACGCCGCGTCATCATCACCAAAGACAGCACCACCATTGTTGCTGATGGTAATGAAGAAGCAGTTAAGACTCGCGTTGAACAAATCCGTCGTCAAATGGAAGAAACAGAATCTTCCTACGACAAAGAGAAGTTGCAAGAACGCTTGGCTAAGCTCTCTGGTGGCGTAGCCGTCATCAAAGTCGGTGCAGCAACTGAAACCGAAATGAAGGATCGTAAGCTTCGTCTTGAAGATGCCATCAACGCAACCAAGGCTGCGGTTGAAGAAGGTATCGTTCCTGGTGGCGGCACAACCTATGTTCACCTTGCTCCTGAACTTCATACTTGGGCGATCGCTAACCTCACAGGCGAAGAACTCACAGGTGCAGTCATTGTTTCCAAGGCATTATCTGCTCCCGTTAAGCGGATTGCAGCTAACGCTGGCTTCAACGGTGCAGTAATCGCTGAAAACGTTCGTGAAAAAGACTTCAACATCGGCTTCAATGCGATGACTGGAGAATTTGAAGACATGTTTGTAGCTGGTATTGTCGATCCTGCTAAGGTCACTCGCTCGGCATTACAAAATGCAGCTTCGATCGCTGGCATGATCCTCACCACCGAATGTATCGTTGTTGACAAGCCTGAAGATAAAGGCGCTGGCGGCGGCGGTGCAATGGGCGCTGGCGGCGACTTCGACTATTAATCTTTCTGCAAGAAGTCACAGTGTGACCTCTTAAATCCCTAAAAAAGGAGGAACGCAATGCGTTCTTCCTTTTTTTATTAGCATATATTCATTACTGGGATTATCTTGGTCTTTGGCAGCTAGAGAATTTTAGCGATCGCGTACTGTGTCAAAAATCAATTCATTCTCTACATCGTCTTGAGTTTTAAAATGACTATGCCTTTCTAGAAGAGTTTGAATGTATAGACGGTAATTTTCTAGTTTATCCACTGGATAAAGTAACTCATCAACCAAGGCGTTACTATCGATACAGATGAGCATATTCTGCCACGAATATTTCTTGGCGAGTTTGATGCAATTTAGCGGCAATCTCTTCTTTGGTGGTGCCTAGTTGTAATCCACCTTCAGCTTGAATTTGCTGGCGTAGGTTGGTAAGGTCTTGTAACCAACTCTTTTTTTGATTGGCGGTTGCTACGAATTGCGCGATCGCACCGACAACATCAGTATTTTCGGCGATCGCTATTGTTTGCAATTTTTCGTAAAGGCTGGTGGGTAGCTGAAGGGTTACGAGTTCGGTATTCATAAACTGATGCTCCATGCAGGGCTAATTTGATTGTATTACAAGTAGATTGAGGTGGTTCTATTTTTTAGGTTTGGCTTCAAATGTGCCTGCTTTGAAGGCGGCGGCTAGACGATCGCGTAGGGATGTTTTGTTGGTTTCTATCGCTTCAATGGCGGCGGCGGTGATGATTTCTTTGGCGGCTCCGCAGTTCGGGTTTGTATATTGATAGTGATTACAGATTTAGCAATGTTAGACTGATATACAGGATTATTTAATTAAATTTATGATGGCACAAATTAATGCGGTTCTAGGTGATGAACATATTGCTAAGTTGGCTTATATTCAGCAACAAACAAAGGAAAATGAACTAGAAACTATTAAACACGCGATCGCTTTTTATTATCAATATTTGCAAGAGCAGAGGCAAGATCCAGCTTTTTTGTTAAAGCAAAGTGGCTTTATTGGTTGTGCGGATGGCGATCCGAATTCGTCTACTAACTATAAGGCAACTTTGAAAACGATTTTAGATAAAAAGTATGATCATCGTTGATACTGGTTTCTGGATCGCTTTGGGAAATCGCAGTGATAAGTATCATGATGTTGCGAATACATACCTCAACAATTTGAATGAGCGATTGATTACGACGCATCCTGTCATAACTGAGACTTGTTATCTTTTGCTTGATAGGCTAGGGAACGCGGCACAATGTAAGTTTGTGGCGAATGTTGCGGCGGGTGCTTTTGACGTTTTTGATTTGGATCGCCATCACTATCGGCGAATAGAAGAGCTAATGCAAAAGTATCGCAATCTACCGATGGATTTGGCAGATGCTTCGGTTATAGTTTTAGCGGAGCATTTGGGACATGGACGGGTTCTCTCAACAGATATGAGAGATTTCCATATTTATCGCTGGAATAATCAAAATCCCTTTGAAAATCTTCTTCTAAATAGTTCTTGACTATCTGCATAAAGCAGTTCGTCAACTCGCTCTGAGAGGTTGGTCATACCACTGTCACTCAGTTTTGATGATCGGATGTACTAGCTCATCAGGGACATGATTGCGTTCGATGTAGTCATTGATTTCTGCTTGGTTATCTAGGTAAAAGCTAAGGGCATCAAAGATTTGGGCGAGGTTGAGATGTGGTAAGTGTAATGGAATTTCTTCTGGTCTGATTCCTAAGCGCCAGTTTTCGACGATCGCTCTAACTGGTGTTCTGGTTCCGTCAATGATTGGTTCTCCTGAGAGGATTTCAGGATTGCGGGTGGCATGACGGGAGATGGTTGTGGTTTTCATGATGATTTACTGTTTAATTTGCGAACTCTAGATTTATCGATTAGACGATATCACCTTTGATGATTTTTACCATTGGATATCGCCACGCATCAGTTTATCTTCGTAGGTTTCTAGATTTTTGAGATAGTCGCTAAGGTCTGCAAATACTTGACTTGATTCGTATCCAATAACTTTGCCACTGGTTAGATCATGATCGCGTGCTTCTGCTTCTTCGAGCCAGTCGTTTGTAGTTTGATTGCTCAGATGTTGTTCTACTTCTTGATTGGACTTTGGACAAATGTTATAGGTAGTGTTTTAAAGGGGTGCGACCTCTTTCTGATACTCCTTGAGGACAATCAAAGCGTTGCCTAGCATAGCTTTCATCGAATCTCTCCAGAAATTGTGTACTGCATTAGAGAACGCCAGAACGCTGACGCAGTAAGGCTTTATCAGATAGAG
>JAJAZG010000427.1 GCA_026785865.1 Pseudanabaena sp. CAN_BIN31 | reverse complement strand
ATTCCGATCCCGATTAAAGATGTGCTAAGTGAGAATAAGCCTGTGAGTCCGCTAAAGCTGCCAATTCTTAATAGCGAACCCATTACACCGTAAATTAAAGGAATAACATCCCAACTACGCGGATATTTATCTTCACCATTGCGCTGCATCCACCAGTCGCCGCATAGTTGGGTCACAAATCCAAGGGTAAGATTGGCGATCGCGAGTTCAGTTGCCGAACCATTGGTAACAGCGATCGCACCTGAAGTCAGTAGTTCGATGCTCCACGCAATCCCCCACTCTGTCCAAAATGGCGATCTTCCTGTTTCTTGCCAGAGGCGATAAATCAATCCTAAAACTACTAAGATCGTGCTTGGCAAGAGATCGATAAATAGTTGACTATCTTGATTAAGCCCAAAAACTAGCGCTGCTTGATATGTTTGAAAACTCAATAAAGCTACCGATAGAAGCGCGGCCCAAATATCAAAGGCTTGGGAATAGGATTGATTTAATGGTAGATCGAGATTAGCAACATGGCGATCGCGGCGGTATTTGAGCCAATGATTGAGCATGTATAACAGAATGGCGCTAAAAACCATGCCATTAGTCCAGAAGATAAATTGCGCGATCGCGCCACTGCCAGACTTGAATTGCCAAAGTAGAAAAGCAATAAATAACAAGCCATAACCGACTGTGTTAAAGGCAGTGAAGAGCGATTTGCTACGACGAGTATTGACTAACATCAGCGCAAAGGCAACGCCCAAACCAATCACCCGCGAGCCATCACTTTGCCATGTTAAAACTTGCGCGATCGCCAGTCCTGCGATGCTCAGTCTGATCGCCAGATCGCGATCGGCAAATTCGCGCCAAGTTCCTAAAAATGTAAGGGACAGAGGTACAACTAACCAAGCCACACCCCAATAACTCATCAGAAATACTGATTCGCTATCGCGGCTAATCCCCAAAGATGGAGAGTTCCAAAGCAATACATAACTGAGAGCCGCTAGGCTTGCGCCAATGTGCCATGCACTATCGCGCCATGCTAGGAGACCCTCACCCCCAGTCGCTCTCCCTCTGGGAGAGGGGGGCAAGAGTTTTGCTTTAGGTTCTCTCGCTCCTCTCTCCCCTAGGGAGAGGTGCTGGGGGTGAGGGCTAAACTTACCAATTACCAAAACTCCAATCCATTCAACAAGCATCGTGGCTAAAAAGAAGCCGACCCATCCGAAAATAGAAGTAGAACGGGTGAAGAAATAAACACCTGAAACGATCGCACTAAGCGTAACGATATGTGCGAAATAAACCAGACTAGGTAAGTCTTTGCTAGTAGGCGATCGCCTTGCTTGGACTATTAGTAATGTAACGGCTGTAAGCGATAAATTCGTGAATATGGTTAAGGGAGATCCCACTGCACTGAGAGCAGTTAGTAAAACCCCAAAGCCTAAAGCAAGTAATTCACCTCGATTTGCTAAAGCATTCTTTTGGCGATCGCGATAAATTGCAGCAATAATTAGAGTCAAAATCAAATAAGGAAATAGTAAAACTCCAAACAAACTAATTTCAGATTTAGTCTGAAACAAAGTTAGTAATTGCTGTGTTGAAGTGCCTTTCCAATCATCAGGAATTAACCTTTGACCTAACCAGAAAATTTGTAAAATCCAAAAGAATAAATAAGTTAAATCAATAGGCTTTTTGAGTCTAAATAGGCGATCGCATAGCATCCATGCAATCAATAAACTAATTGTGAAAGTTTGCCAAGGATATTTGTCCCAAATTGATACGAGCCAACCTAAGCCGAGCAGAATCTTTCCTAAATTAGCCTGAAATGCAACCACAGATGGATTCGATGCGGTTAGGTTTGATGATGTTGACGGAGATCGCAATCTTTCAGTTTTATTAGTGATTTGCACCAATACCCAGCCGCAAATCCCAAATGCTAAACCTAATTTAAAAACTGAAACATTGGCAAATAAGAGCGCACGACTAATTAGCAATACAGTACTATAAGCGCCCGTAATTAAAGCTAATGGAAATGTCGAATTGTCGGCAGTATTTAGGCTTTGACTGCGATTTAAAAAAGTAGAAGTAGCGATCGCGCTAATACCCAAATAGACAGCAATCAATGGATAATTTGGGAATATGATCCAGCCTAAATGCAGCCAAGATAAGGCAAGAATTGCGAAAATTGAAATTTGGCTGAGTTGTCGCTGAGTTCGCCTACGGTTTTTCGGATCTGCGGCAAGTTCCTGCGATTCTCGAAAGAGAAAAGATGTTTGTAATAGAAAAATAGCGACCCCTGAAAGTGCACAACCTGCGATCGCACTGAGTCCAATCCCCGCAGGATTTCCTAATAACTTTAAGCCATCCATCGCCCAAAAGTTGGCAGGAACTAGCAACAATGTCACTAATTGCAAAGCGCGAGTTGTCAACCGTAGCCGTTCATGCTTGCTAGTCCAGAAACTCACGCCAAAAAATCCTAGCGTATAAGCCAATAGCAATAAATATTGGACTTCTCCTGAAAAATTATCCCACTGACTAGCTGCTAGTAATCCCGATGAAACCACGACTAGAAATACGCCTAAAAATAATAGCCACATCGTGCTGAATTCTGAAAACAGCGATCGCACTGTTTGGGCGACTTGACTAGGTTTTTGAGGGGCTTTAGGTATAACGGGTTTAGGTTGTACGACAGGCGATCGCGTCAACCTCGAACCAGAAGTATTTGCAGGACGCAAGCTAGACCCATCAGGCGATTCACCCAAAACTGGGCGCGAACTAATTGGAATTTGAGATTTAATTTCACAAACAAAGCGAGTTGCACAAATCAGACTCAGTGACTTTTGATCGATCAATCCTAAATCTAGCCACAATCCCAAACCGTGCAAAAGCTGATCATTTTGAAGCGCCACAAGTGTCAGTCGGTTAGCAGACTTCTGTTTGTTGCGCCATTTGAAATCCACCTCAGAAATTAGTTCTAAGTTAAACCAAGCTTCTAAGCCTTCGAGAACAACAGTATAAGGAACTTTTATTTCTAGATCGAGGCGCAAATATCGTACTGGTTCTGCTTGCATGGGCGATCGCTCCAAGTCAAAAATCACATATCGCCTTTATTATGCACGAGTGTGATTGTTTCGCCTTCACCCTGCGATCGATCTTTACAGAAATCCTTGCAATAAATTATCAAGGTATTTGCTTAGCCAACCGCAAACTCCGTGTGAGGACGCACACTAACGGGCTGAAAACCCAATACAATATCCTCCCTTGGCACGCCCAAATTCACCAACTCATAGGCAATTCCACCCTCAGTCCCATCATACTGAATCCAAATCTTTCCATCCTTAATATCCAGATGTAATAAACATCCATAGTCTCTTATATCATGACGCTTCCAACCTACATAAACCAACTGGTAATGATCTCGCTCCACATCAAAGATTGTCTGAGCCTCAACCTCCTTTGAAGACTGTATAGAACGATTTGCTCTTGCTTGCATTAGTTGTTGAATATATTGCCTATAGACAGCTACTTTATCCATTGTTCAATAGTCTCCTGTTCTATGTCATAAACCAAAAGCTTAAGTTGACTGCGCTGTACCACTCTACTGATAAAAGCCAAATTAAAAAAGGTTTCATAAACAAAACGAGGTACAGCTAAATATAAAATCCGTTCTGGCTCCGTATCTTCCAAGGCATATCGATAATCTAAAAATTGACCATGCGCCAAATGAAAATCAGAAATCCTTGAGGGACTGATAAAACTCTTAACCTCAACTGCTATTTTATCATTTCCTTTATCAGCGCCGATAATCTGTTCAGCCCCAATATCTATGTACATTTCCACACCACCTACCCTCAACTCATATGGATCGTAAGTTATTTCCCACCCATCTTTTTCGAGTGCACGTTTAACTTGATTGTGATATAAATCCTTAGCCATATACAACTACTCCAAATCAAATTCAGCTTGTCCGTAACCACCACCCGCAGGAGTTTCAATGACAAAGGTTTCACCAGATTTCATTTGCACGGTAGCGGTACTTGCTAATTCGTCAATATCTCCATCATACCTAATCACATAATTTCGTCCTGTTGCACCTGATTCGCCGCCATTCAGTCCAAAAGGCGCGATCGCCCGACTACTAGACAAAATCGCTGCTGTCATCGGTTCTAGAAACTTAATTTTACGGATAACACCATTACCACCTTTATGTTTGCCATTGCCACCACTATTTGCCCTGATTGCAAACTCTTCCAAAAGCACAGGAAATCGCCATTCCAAAATTTCGGGATCGGTCAGTCGCGAGTTAGTCATATGGGTTTGAATCGCGCTAGTTCCATCAAAATCAATACCCGCCCCCGACCCACCGCAAATTGTTTCATAGTATTGATAGCGATCGCTGCCAAAAGTAAAATTATTCATCGTGCCTTGCGAAGCTGCCATCACGCCAAGCGCCCCATATAATGCATTGGCGATCGCCTGAGATGTCTCCACATTTCCCGCTACCACCGCCGCAGGATAAACAGGATTGAGCATTGAGCCTTCAGGAACGATTATTTCTAAAGGCACAAGACAACCTGCATTAAGCGGAATCTCATCATCAACTAGAGTCCGAAAAACATACAAGACAACGGCTTTGCAGACGGCTAGCGGTGCATTGAAGTTGTTGGGAAGTTGTGCCGAAGTTCCCGTGAAATCAATTTTAGCAGTACGTTCTTGTTGATTGAGACTAACCGACACTAAAATTTGACTGCCATTATCGATTGGATAGATAAACTTACGCTCATTTTCATTTCCCCATGTCTGTGCAAGTTGCGCGATCGCCTT
>JAJAZG010000426.1 GCA_026785865.1 Pseudanabaena sp. CAN_BIN31 | reverse complement strand
TCTCATCCAACTCTGCATGACCAATCGCTTCAATATAACAATAAGAGCCATCGGGGCGATGCTTAGCCAAACGTATTTCTATATGGTATGACTGACCATTTCTAATGGCATTTTGGACAACTTGATTATGGGCTTCTTTATCTTCCTCTAGGTAATATTGCATAATCTCATCATACATAGGAGGAGCTAGAGATAGATCACGCCCGAAAATACGAAATAGCTCATCCGACCAAATAGTTTCATTATCCAGCACACTCCATTCCCAATTGCCAATCTTGGCAATTTTTTGTGCTTCCGTTAGTACTTTTTGACTGCGTCTCAGATTCCTCTCAATTCCCTTGAGGTGGCTAATATCCCACCCTTCAAGAATCAGGAAAACCACTTGTCCCGCTTCATCCTTTAGGGGACGAATTGAAAAGTCAATGGTGATAATGGTATGATTAGTACCATATACGTCTACATCGTAACGGATAGACTCGCCTTTAGCCGCCTGCTTAACCGCTTTTTGTACCCGATTTTGAGCATCTTCAGATATCGATAACCAATAGGTTTCCCAAATTGGTTTACCGATTACTTCATCACGAGTAATACCGCCAAAATCCAAAACCGTTTGGTTAGCTTCTAAAAAAACGCCCTCAGTGGACAGCAACCCAGTAAATTGGAAAGTATTATCGAAAGTTCCTTTAAATCTAAGTTCGCTTTCTTTACGATCGCTAATATTAAAAGTTGAACCGCGTAAAACCTGAGTTTTACCGTCATACGCCAACCCAATCCGAGCATTGTCTTGCACCCAAATCGCTTTACCTTCAAGATTAATAACCCGATATTCACAGGAAAATGGTATTCCTGTTTCGATGGTGTCGCGAATTTCTTGCTGGACGCGATCGCGATCGTCAGGATGTACATATTCTTGCCATTCTTTAAAAAATCCTGCTGTTGATTCAGAATCAGGCATACCTAACAGTTCTTTAATTTGAGGGCTGATATAGGCAAATTTTGGAGTGTTCGAGATTGGAGATATGTAGGAAATATTGGGAACTTGCTCGATCAGCGATCGGTACTGGTCATTCCAATGTTTGAGATCGTTGTTCGCTTGATCCGCATCTGTAAGTCTTTGTTGCAAAATAGCTTGCGTATTTTCTTGTTGCAAGACAGTCTCGATTTGCATGGCGACTTGATGCAATAGCAACCCGTCATCCTCACTCCATTTACCGATCAAGGATTCATTGTCTAACGACTTGCATCGATGAACCATCAAAAATCCCCACAATGGCTCTGCTGATTCCGTCAAGACTATCGGCACAAGCAAGTAATCCTTGTCTGCAAACCTTTCAGACACATTAATCTCACATCGAGTTAGTCCTGATGCATACAGTTCGATGATTTTATTTGTCGCACTTTCTCCCCATTGATATTCTTCTCTAAGAATATCGTCAATATTGATTTGTGAATAAGACTCATGCTCAAATGCGATCGCCTCAGCAACCACATGACTTTTTACATTAATCGATGGCGAATCTTGAGATTTAGTATTCTCTAGTATTTTGAATTCATGAATTGACACAGCGACAGGTATATCGACTGCATGAAAATATTCAACTAATTTATCAACAGCGACTTTACAAGCTTGCTGAAAGTTACGGGCATTGCGAATAGCCTGCAAAGTCTCTGAGAAGAACAATATTCTCTCTTTACTGTATTTCATGACCATACTTCAAGCCTAGTTAAGAATATTAGAATTAACGATTATCCATTAAATCTCTCACGGTTAGGATAAGTGGCTAGATCCTTATACTTAGCAAAGCTTTATACAATCTTAACAAAAAACCGATGACAAAATTGTGTAGTTAGCTACTCAAAATAAACCTCAAAGCCCAAAAAGCTGCGGTCTTCGTTCCACGTAACATTAGTCATTAGCCAAAATAGCCTCGCTACGCGAGGCTATTTTTACTAGATCAGGATTCTTTCTATGTCTAGCTCTGAAGCAGCAAGGGCAAGTTGCGAAATATCGCTCAAATCTTTGACATAGGGCAAAATTCCCAATACAGGAATTGAAGCCAGTCGCGAAATCATTTGTGGTGGGGCAAGATCCTCAATTTCTTCAGGCGTATAAACCTGAGAACAACTGAGCACAATTCCTCTTAGCTTTACTTTTTGCATATTCGCCAAAGCGACATTGGCGATCGCCTGAGAGATCGCCCCTAAGCGCACAGGTACAACCAAAATTGTGTCTAGATGCCAATCACGCGCCAAATCCGCCACGATATATTCATCGGTAATTGGTGAACCTAAGCCCCCCATAGATTCAACTAGTAAATATTCTTTTTGCTGTTGCAATTTCAGAAATTGTTGCCAAATTATACCTAGATCAATTGTTTTTCCTTCTTTGTATGCCGCGATCGCTGGCGCGATCGGTGTTTCAAAATATAAAGGTGTAATTTCGGCAAGGGTTTGCGAAAGTGAAAAAGTCTGATCATAAAACTCGCGATCGCCTAATCCCGATTGCAAAGGTTTATAAATTCCGAGCGATGTACTCGGTGTATTTGGGGATGGATCGCGATAGGTTAACCAATAAGCAGCAAGAGCCGCCGTTAAGACGGTCTTACCCACGCCCGTATCGCTGCCAACAATTAATAAAGGTTTTAGAGTTTTTGTCATTATGTAATATTCGATAAATTTTTGCTAAGTTCTATTTATAAAGCTCACCAGACTTAGATCTTAGTTTAAGCGATCGCCTGTTCTCACATCTACTTTAACTGGGACGATTCACGCGAATTAGTTTATTGCTTAGAGATTCTGCGTCGATAATTGCTTGGTTAATTCGCATGGCGCATCTTTGTCTATCAATATCTTCGGTACAGACGACGATGCCTGTGTGCTTAGGCTGTAAGTTGTGTAGACGAACAAAATCACTACGATTGATAGTTAAAACAGTACGATTGTCTCTAATTGCAAATATTAATACTTCTTCATCTGGGATTCTTTGATTTGCTTGTTCTACTTCTTGGGCTGTGAGAATGTTATGACCTAGCTCTCGTAATAGTTTGACAACAATCAGAGGGAACTGTTCATCGGCGTAAAGACGTGCCATTCTAAGCTGCCTCTTGTCTTTGAATAGCGATTTCTATTTCGTCAGCATGGGTTTCAGCGTAGAGCCATGCATTTACTAGGTCTGCGGCAGATAGGGTGGGATAGTCTTCTAGGATATAGGCTTCGCTTGCGCCTTGGCGTTGTAGGCTGACTAGCAGCCAGACGGGAATGCGGGTTTGACGAATGCAAGCGTCTCCACCCATGACTTTAGGATTTTTTTCGATTCCTTGCCATGTGTTGCTGAGGCTCTGAGCGAGTAATTGGATTACTTGAGATTTTTCGGCTGGGGTAAGGGCTAGTAGTTGTGGTTGCAATTCTCTGAGTGTCATACTATGTCTCCTTTTCTGTTAATAAATCTCTCAGGTAGTAAAAGCGATCGCCTGTTCTCCCATCTCCTGCAACTCTTCCCAAATATCTCGTTCTTAGGCAGCGTAGCTATAAACTGGTGTTTGGATTACACGCTGGGGTTCCTGACCATCTAGAATAATTTGCTGCAAAAACATCATAGTTGATGGAGAGAAATATTGTTCTCCTGTTTCTTCGTTGACACGGGCGGGAACGTTCTCAATTAGAAAAAATTTTCCGTTTAGTTCTAAGGAGTAGGTTACGCGCTTTTCTACAAGCTGTTCTTGATAATTATTCATTGTTAGTTCTCCTTATAGTGAAATCGTTATTCCATTTTTTGGAATCGGGTTCGTATACTGTAATTATTTTAACTAATGGTCGGATAGGATAGCTGCTTAGGATGTGAACTGCACGCCCACTCTGAGTTAATCCGCAAATCAGGCAACTTGGGGCATATTTGTCGTTGGGATAGTCTTCAATAATTTGACCACTAGCGATCGCTTCAACAATCTCATGTAACCGAATCTTTCTAATAATGGATTGATCGACAGCGTGTTTGGGAAGCTCAAATTGTTCACTGATGATTTTATTGCGAATTTCTTCAATGTTTGGCATAGATTGTCATTCTAGATTGGTAAATCTCGCAGGTAGTAAAAGCGATCGCGTTTTTTCCCACCTTCTTCAACTCTTCCCAAATATCCCGCTAATGGAGAAGAGAGCTCAATTAGTATATCTTTTAAAGCTTTATCATCTATATCTTCAATCGCCTTAGTATATCTTGCTTTATATTTGTAAGCCGATCTAATATCACCAATGGAAACAGATTGCTTATCACTTTGTTCTTCTTTCACAATCTGAAGAACTTGAGATCTTAGTTTAATCTCACTTTCAACTTTTTGAATATATTTATCAATTTTGTGATCGGCTTGACCAGCGATAAGATATGGTCTAAGTTCGATCAGATTTATAGAGCCAAGATATCTATTATTTAATTCGACTAATTTTTGTATTGTCAAAGCTTTAAGAATACTAACTTTCCATTCATAAGCGGCTCTAACTACATCAGGAGTTGGATTACCCCCACCAATAATCAGTTTGGAAGATTCCATAAATTTATCTTTCCCCAATCTCATACCACCAAGTTTGATAAGTTCTTCTGTTGTACCACTAGGAATAATTTTACCTGATTTACATTCAACAGTTAGTGGGTAAGGTTTTGAACAAAACAAATCTAACCCTCCAGCACCTCCTTTATGTTGATCGTCAACTACAAATCCAATGAACTCTAGACTTCTTTTAACAATATTTTCAAAGTCAGTTCCAGCTTGAACATTACTCTTTTTCCATCCTGTTTCGATACTACGATCGCCTAGAGTTGAGATTGTTTTTATCCAGTTTATCTCATTATCCTCTAGTTGCTGATTTTCTTCTACATTTTCTTCTACATTTTCTTCGACTATAGAATTTTGTGCATTTTCACTAACTTTATCTGATTCTAGAAATTTAGAACTTATCTGAATATCGAATTCATTATCGATTAGGTTGTTTGTTAAAGTTTCGTTTGAAATAATCGATAAATCTAAATCTTTTGATTGCTCTTGAACTGTTTGAAATTGCTCATCATTTAGAACAGGTGATTTTTCATTAATTATGATTGTTTCTGATAAGGAAACAAAATTACCTGTTGCTTGTTGTTGAACTTGGATAGAACTTGGTAATTCATAGACACGCAAAGATAGTAAAAATATACTTGCTCGTTGCTGAAATATATTTTCTAATTCTTCAATCGGTAAGGCTGTTATGTCTGCAAGTCTTGTTAGAGGGAATGTATTATCAATAGATTCACAGTTTTTACATTCCGCCCAAAATTCGACAGTTATTGTATCTGACCCTTCGATTTGTACATTAGGATAAAGAGCAAATGATTTGTCAATAGCGAGAAAAGTTTTAGAAAAAGCGCCGACGATTTTTCCGCTTTTTAAAGCATCTAAATTTATTGCCGAAATGCGTAAACCGTTGGCGAGTGAAGTCATAGGATCGATCTAAAAATATTTTTTATTCAAGGAAACTATCAATATCGATATTAACTTCATCAGTAATATCAATAAAGGTTGGTTTTACTTGATCAGTTTCATTCTCAATTACTGTTTCAGTATCATCATCAGAAAGCACAACTGCTGGATTACTCAAGATATCTTTAATCAAGAGATTGTTTAAGGCGATTTGTGAGTCTGCAATAAAAGCGAGAATAGCATCTTCGCTAACACCATAAATTTCTTGTTTGTCGTATATAGCAAGAACCGCAATGAGTGGTTTTACATGATCAGCAACTAGATAGATATATTCACCACCCAATCTTTCAACTAGATAAAGTCTGCAACCGTAGGCATCCCAATTAGTTTTAATCTTTCGATCTTCAGAACGAATTACACAACCACGAGTAAGCCCAAATATTGGATACATCGCCAACTTTTTCATTCTTGAGCCAACAGACGCTCCATGAGTATGCTGAATTACGCTAACACCAATTACCTCTTCTTTTCCATTGTCAATTACAGTAATTTTAAATTGAATTGCTCCTGCATTTTCTCGTAAAGGTTTTACTTGATTTGTGACATCTTGGACGAGAACATTTTCAACTGTCTGTCCCTTGATGGTTGAGAACCCAAGATAAAGCGCTCTAGCGATGAGGTCGCTATCATCCAAAAAATCTTCATTGATTTGAGAAAGTTCTCTATCATAAGCTTTTTGAACTAAATCTTTTTGGTTGGTTGGTGGCGCAGAAACTGCAAAATTATCACGACACCATTTTAGTAGCTGTCTGATAGCTGGTCTTTCGTTTCCTAAAGATCTCAATTTCTCTTCTTCAAAAGGAAATACTGGATTTGGCGGTACAAGATCATGAGATTGATAAAAGTCCTTGAGCCAAAGATCTACAACGTTAACAACTACTTCGCCATCTGCATACTTTAGTTCAATGGGTTCTGCAAACTTTGAAGAAAATCTATCCTTTATTCCACCTCCATCACCTGTTGCAGCATTTTTCAAAAGATCTCTCCAAACAGCAGCAGTTATTACTGATAATATGACTACTCCCTTCGTAACATCAGACTGTTCAATTGCATCAAATAAATCCTTGACTAATCCACCAACAATTTGAGCCTTAAAGAAACCAGCTTCATTAACTTCTAGTCCTTCTAGCTCATCAAAGCAAATTACAATAGGATTGTAGTCAGACGCTATGCTAATAATTTGGAGTGCGGTGCTTAGTGCATCTGCTTCTAGTAATTTGATCTCCTTAGTTGGATTAGGAAGTCCTAGCTCCTTTGCTTTTGCATCAGATAGCTCCTTGCCAGCAAGCCATTTAATCGCAAAAGGTGCATAAGCAGCGCCGCCTAATGTCCAGAGAATTGCTCTGACAATATCAGGATCGCCAATTTTGGGCTTAGCATTAAGGATGGCATTCGTAAGTTTGTCAATCAGGTCATGATTCTTTGACAGTGCTTGAGGGATTTTTTTAACTAGCTCTAGTGCTGAGTTCTTTTTAGCAACAACTTGGTTAACCATTGCGGCAGCTAACTCTTGCCATTGAGTAACCCCATGTCCATTAGACTGCTTGAAACTGTCTGCTAGAATCTGGCGAAATTGATAGTGAATTAAGTTCAAATCCCCATACTTATTCGCATAGACAAAAAACGCTTTATTATCTGCTTGCAAACCTCTGCGAATTCGGCGAATTAAGTGACTTTTGCCAACACCAATTTCAGCACTCAATGCAAGAGATGTAACTTTGGGCTTGCCTGAACGAACTTGCTCAATTGTCTCAAACACTGCATCCGAAGCATGAGCGTTTAGAGTCATCAGATCGGGAAAACTACCATTCCAAATGTCTTGCCCTGTGATAATTGGCGGTACATCAAACGGATTGTTTTTGTTGATGACATCGTAAAGCTCATCAAAAGATGACGGTGTAGACATTACAAACCTCTTTAAATTATTTTTTTAATTTAGTTACATCAATGCAAGGCTGGTTTACAAAAGCTTGGCATAGTAACGTAAACCACCGAGTTCAGTAGTGATCGAGTCTAACTCTTTGTCTGGAGTGAGATCTGTCACCAAACCCGTAATAAGTTGCAAAATGTCTTTTGACTGCATTTCTAGCATCCAGCTATTAAACTGAGAACGAGTTACGCGATCGTCGATCGTTCGTCTAATTCGATAAATTGGCACAAGGTTATCAAAGTTGTAATCACGATTAAGCTGAGCATAAGTTTCTAAAGCCACAGCCTTAAACTCATCGTAGGAAGAAATCTTGGTCGCAGACTCAACCGCAACAGCTTGACCTTGATTTTGCCGAAACCACTTCAAAGCAGCATTAGCCAACCGACTACCCACCAACTGCCCCTCAAAACCAAACTCACCATACAAACCCGCCGACAACTTTTGCAAACCCGCATCCGTCAGCGACATTTTCACCACCTTTTTATCATCGGTTTGCGCGATCGCCCCACCATCAACAAGCTCTTGCAAACTCACCTCATAAACCGCCTTCTTATCCTTACCTTTATAAGGACGCAAAAGCTCACTTCTCTTAACTAGCCCTTGACCACTTCCCAAATCCCATAGATTTAGAAGCAAACGAATCTCTGTATTAACTGTACTCATGGTTATTTATAGGTTGCGAACCTGAACTATATAGAAAATTTCAAGGAAACAAAACAAAACTAAAATGGAGCTGTCACGCCCACTATTTTTAGGATAATACCTTTTCGCCCCAATTTTCTAGATTTTCTAAGAACAAAATTGCTAATTGCTAGACCTCACAACTCAAACAAGCCCCCAGCATCAATTATAGGTAACGCGATCGTCCAAAACAAAGGTACGATTTTTAATGGATTCTCAACACCCTTACACCGCAACCGTCATGGATCACCCCAAAAACTTAGGCTACACTCAGCCAGCCGAATGGCAACCCCACAGCGCCTGTTGGCTAGCCTTCCCCAGCCACCCCGACCTGTGGTTAGAAGATCTTGATCGCGTCCAAGCCGAATTTGTCGCCCTAGCCAAAGCGATCGCCACATCCGAACAACTAGAAATCTTAGTCCTCGAAGAAACCGCCGCACTAGCAAAACAACTCCTCCGTGACTTACCCGTGCGCTTTCACCACATCCCCTTTGGCGATATCTGGATGCGCGACATCACCCCAATCTACATCAAAAATGCTAACGGAAAACTAGGCGCTTTACATTTTCAATGGAACGGATGGGGCGGCAAATATTTGTTAGAACATGATGCTCAAGTAGCTGACAATATACTTCAAACCCTTGATATTCCTAAATTTGAATTTGATTGGGTACTCGAAGGCGGCGCGATCGAAGTTGATGGCGAGGGAACCTGTCTCACCACCAAGCAATGTCTACTCAATCCCAATCGCAATCCAAACATGAATCAAGAAGCGATCGAGTCTGGACTAAAAGAATCTCTAGGCGTAGAAAAAATTCTTTGGATCGAAGCAGGACTACTCAACGACCACACCGACGGACATATCGACACCATCGCCCGTTTCATTGCACCGCATACAGTCATGTGTATGCAACCAACTTCCGAAGACGATCCTAACTATCAAGTTCTCAACCATATTGCCGAACAGCTAGAATCGATGACCGATGCCAAGAATCGAAAATTAAATGTAATTAAGATTCCATCCCCACATCTCGTTCTCGATCACGAAGGCGAGATCATGCCAGCCAGCTATCTCAACTTCTACATTTCCAACGACAGCGTGATTATCCCCACCTATGGCTCAAGCAATGACGAACTAGCAGTTCAAGAAATCGCCAAGCATTTTCCTAACCGCAAGGCGATCGGACTTTCCGCCAAACATATTCTCCTAGGCGGCGGCGCATTCCACTGCATCACCTGCCATCAACCCCAATAGAAGAGTCAGAGCTTCGCGTTAACTCTTCCTAATTCTTAATTTTGTGAATACGAGAAAATAAATTATGGCATGGATAGAATTGACTCTAGATACCACTAATGAAGCAGTAGATTGGGTTTGTACGCTACTAGCTAAAGCGATCGCCCCCGAAGATATGCAAATCAGCGAATATCGGGACATCAATCCCAAATGGACATTCACCATTCAAATATACTTACCCGAAAATGCCCAAATCCATCAGCGTATAGAAGCGATCGCCAAAATCCTCATGCCACTGCATCGCACAGGCATGACAAGTCAACTACAAACCTTTATCATCGAACAAAAAACAAATCAAATAGAATCATCTCAAAACTCAACAAATTCTTTAGTAAGGCGCATAGGCGATCGCTTCGTAATTCTATCTCCCGACTCAAACTATGAGACTAATAACCCGCAAGAAATCATCCTACATCTGCAAAATAGTCTCGCCTTTGGCAGTGGATTGCATCCCGCTACAATTCTCAGCTTACGACTATTAGAACGTCATGTCACCCCCTCACTTCACGCCCTCGATCTCGGTTCAGGCTCAGGCATTCTCAGCGTTGCCCTAGCAAAACTTGGCGCAACCGTATTAGCGATCGACAACGATCCCATCGCCGTCACCGCCACAGAAAAAGCAGTACAACGCAACCAAGTCACCCAACAGGTTACGACAACATGCGCCAGCCTTGGCAGTGCCAGTCAACTAGGACATTGGATGGGCGGCGATATTATCGAAAAGATCCCCGCGATCGCCGCCGATGGACAATTTGATCTGATCGTCGCCAACATTTTTGCACGAGTACACATTTCCCTCGCCAATGAATTTTACAAAGCCCTACGTTCTAGTCCCACCCATACAGGAATCTTAATCACCGCAGGTTATACCAGCGATCGCGAAGAAGATATCACTTCAGCAATGATTGCAGCGGGTTTCTCAGTATGCGATCGTGAACAAATCGATGAATGGATCGCGATCGGCTATCATATTTTTTAGACCACACAAAAAGAGAAAGCGCGATAGAACTAAGTTCTTTCGGGCTTTCTCTTTTTAGTATTAAGCTTGGCATCGAGCTATTTTCCCGTAGGGCTACCCCTAAAGTATCTTCACCGTGACAGCGTTTCACAACTGAGTTCGGGATGGGTCAGAGTGGTTC
>JAJAZG010000425.1 GCA_026785865.1 Pseudanabaena sp. CAN_BIN31 | reverse complement strand
CTATAGCAGTTTAATTTCTCAGTAGTGCAATAAAACCTGCTTGCTCAAAGTGTTTGTCATAAGTTAAAGATTCTGAAATACCTAATTCTTCCATAATGCAAAACGATGAACAGTCGGTATGGCTCCATGCTTTATCTTGCCGTTGTGTGTACAGTTCAAAAGCATTTGAGAAAAGTTTGCTGGTTTGGGGAATAATCACCACATTTTCATCATCTTCAAGTTGACGGATAAATGTGGCGGCGGCTCTTCTAAAACTTTCACCTTTTTTGGAGACATGATTAAGCAGTTCGCTCAAAATCATTTCGCTGGTAATAATTTGAATAGGGAAAAGTGTTTGTGTTGTTCTGATCGCTATCTCATAGAGGTCGTCATCTTCATTGAGAAAGGCAATCCAATAACAGGTGTCTGCAAATACGGTTTTCACTCTGCCTCTGGCGCTCCATATAGGTAGCGATCAACGTTTTTGGCAAAGTCGCGGGGTAATTTTTGACGCTCTTCTTTGGGAATGCTTTCGCGGATTTTGGCGATGCGTTGTAAAAATGCTTGGGCTTGGGCGAAACCTGCTTGTTTTTCTAGTTCCTGTTTTTTGCGAAGTGTTTCGACTTCTTGCAAGATTAGGGCGGCGATATGTTCTTGCTCATGTTCGGTGAGGTGGGAAATAACATCGAGGGCTTGACTGAGTAGTTTAGGCATAGTATTTAATAAATGGGAAGCTTTTTTATGGACTATTTTATATTTATTAGGATTAAATTTTAAAGTTTTATCAAAGTTGTTCGCTATCTGGAAAGTCAATGTTTTCGTAGAGGGCGGATAAAGGGAACTTGAGATCGATACTGGTTATGTGAACGAGCGGATCGTCTTGATCAAAAGTTATTTGCGCGATCGCAATAGACTGATACTCCCAAGCGCGATCGCCACATCTTTGATAAATTTCGATTCTGGGGCGATCTGGTGTGATTAGGATGTAGGTTTGCAGAGTATCAAGCAGCATATAGTTTTGCTGCTTGATACCGCGATCGCGTGCTTCGGTGGTGGGTGATAAAACTTCAGCAATCAGGACAGGATGTTGCAAAAAATCACGAGCAAAGCGATCGCGATCGTCACAGGAAACCACAACATCAGGATAATAATATTTTCCAGATCTGATAGAAACCTTGGCATCACTGATAGTTACCTTGCATCTTTTACCGCGTAAATGAGCAAGCAGTAATGCTCCTAAATTAAGAGGGATTTGGCTATGAGGGATTGTTCCGCCTGTCATGGCAATGATTTCACCATTTTCATATTCATATTTGCAATCTTGCTCGGCTTCCCAAGCGAGATATTCTTCGGGCGACATGGTTAATTGGTCGCTTTTTATTTGGGCAATCATTGGCTCGATCTCCTATAAAACTTAAATTTAGACCGTTATTGCTTGTATAGGTTCTGCGATCGCCTCAATAACTGGTGGTGAAACTGGTAACTCACAGCGATCTTGATAGATACTTAGATCAAACCAGAATGTCGTACCAAGGCCAACTTCACTCTTGAGATGGATCGTACTGTGATGTTTTTCGATGATATTTCGCACAATTGATAGCCCTAAGCCAGTACCTTCGAGGGTGTGTACTTTATCTTCGACGCGGAAAAAACGATCAAATATGCGATCGCAATCTTCGGCAGGAATGCCATAACCCGTATCAGCGACTTCGACCCGCACATAATTAACGGTGCGATGGGGCTGAGTGGTGGTGGTGTCTTGCCAAGGATAGATGCGAATGGTGACCTTACCGCCTATATCGGTGAATTTCAGCGCATTACCAACTAAGTTATATAAAACCTGCAAAATTAGATCGTAATTACCCCAAATCCGCTCAAGATCTGGCTCGATTTCATAGACTAATCCAATTCCTTTAGAAGAAGCATTGAGCTTGTATGTCCGCACAGTTTGCTCGACTGTTTCTGATAAGTCGATCGCCGTGAAATGATATTGACGACCTGACTCTAAGCGCGATAGATCCAGCACATCATTGACAAGACGGGTGAGGCGATCAGTTTCGTTATTGGCGGTACTCAAAAATTCTTTTTTCTGATCATCGCTAAGTTCATCGCCATATTCATGCAAAGTCTCAATGAAAGACTTGATATTAAACAACGGTGTGCGTAATTCATGGCTGACATTGCTGATAAATCGACTCTGCGCCGCATTTAGCTCCACCTCACGGGTGATATCTTGAATCGTGATCGCAATCCCCTTAATCGCATTACTAGAACTGAGTACGCTCGTAATCCAAATCCGAAAGGCATGGGCAAGCACTGAATCCTTATCGCCTGAAGCCATAACCCGAAACTCACCGCCCTCGCGATCGCCTGTGGCAATTTGCATGAGCGATCGCCCTAAATCATCACTGAGGCGATCGGGCAGAATATTCAAAATGCTTGTACCTTTCCAGCCATCCTTATCTAAATCTTGATCCCAACCCATAATTTTGATCGCCGCAGGGTTAGCCAGCACGATTCGCATATCGGAGTCGAGTAACAACGCACCATCGGCGATCGTCGAAATCAGAGTTTCTAGCTTTGCTTTTTCTGCGGTTAATTCTTCAACATTCTGCTCATCATATTTTTTCAGGCGCTGCGCCATGTCATTGAAGCTACGAATTAATTCTCCCAATTCGCCGCCAAAAGGCAGATCAATACGTTGTTTAAAATTACCACTAGCAATATTTTGGACACCCGCCACCAACTCTCGGAGCGGTCGCGTAATTGTGATCGAATTTGATGCTGCTCCTAAAATCACCATCGCCCAGATCGATACAAATACGGCTGTCGTGACATCTAGAGTCAAGCTCGATGAGGCAACTGCGGTTGGGTTCGGGTTAATGCCGATCGCAATGATCCCCAGAGCTTTGCCATCATGCTGTAAATTCACAAATATATCGGTAACTTCGCCTTGAGGCGTAATGTGTTGACGCACCATTGGGCGATCGGGACGCATCATCGGATTTTCAGGCAACTGAATGCGTCGCCTGATACTTAAAGAATTTTTTACTTCATTTGAGTTAAACGGAATCCCGTAAAAAATCTCGCCATCGGGATCGGCATAAAGGATATAGCGAATGCTAGAGCTACTATCATAAAATTCTTTAGATAGGCGAGTTAGTTCTTCTAGATCGTTTTTGGCAACCAAGGGGGCAACATTAGCCGCAAGTAATATCCCCAAATCTTTGCCAAAGCGCGTATCATTAAGGCGAGCATCGGTCTGAATATCGTTGACCGCCCAAAAGGTGACAGCACTCATCAGCAAAGAAACTAAGAGCGTAATCAACGCCATTAGCTTGGTTTGCAAAGAAAACTCTGTCCACCAACGTCGGGGTATAGTATAAATTTGAAGCAAAAAGTTCATCTTTTTGTAGTCATTTAATTGGATATTGGTATAGCTTTTCGTTTAATATGTGCGATCGAAACGCAAGGATGAGGATCTCAAGATGGACGAGGCTAGCATTGTCAATGCGCTACAGGTAGACCTTCAAAACTATAAGGTAAAAACCCAAATCCGCCGCAAAGAATCTCAGTTACATGTGCTGATCACCAGAGCCGAGGGTGATGATGTTGACTATGCTTCTCTCTATGATATTGTGAAACACCGTATTGATAAGCTGCCCATCGACGGGGCGGAATGCTTAGTTGTATATGGGCGATTAGCTGGAGCAAAACATCCTGAATGGCAAAAAAAAGCTGAGATTAAGCCGCCTTTGCCATTAATTGAACTAGATCTAGATGAACTGCAAGATTTCAATGATATCGGAGTAGTCGAAAATCTGTCATTTTCTATTGACAATGATCTGACTGTGATTCAGTCTGAAAAACTTGAAGCCGATCTTACTGATGACTTGCAAAGCTTTAAGAGTAGCATTGAGAACGATCTTAAAACCGCCACGAATCAATCTACCCAAGAAATTGATAACTACAAAATTAGCAATATCACAACTGAGGATTTTGATTTACACAATCTAGATTTAGAAGCATTCAAATTAGATAATCTCCAGCAAAGTATCTCTGACCTAGAACCTTTTGAGGCAGATCATTTTGAAGTAAGTAATCAAGAATTAAATCAACGATCGCTCCTAGAACAACACAATGCTAGGACAGATGAGGACTTTTCTTTAGATTCTCCGACAGTGGCGGCGACACCTATGCCACTACCGCCACCGCCCAGACGTACCACTAAAAATGCTTCTAATCACGAAACAGAAAGCGAAATGCTAGAAATTCCTTCGCCCCATAATAAATCATTACTTTTTTCTGTGGCTTTTGTGATCGCGGCGATCGCTGTATTAGGAATTTGTGGATGGTTGGTGTGGGATCGTTCAAACCAGCAGCAATATTTAGTGAATGCACGTAGCTTTGGTAATGAAGACATTAATCTGAAAAAAATCACGAAGTTGGAAACACTTACTGAGACACGCAATCGACTACAAACTATAGTTTCACAACTAGAAGAAATTCCCGATCGCCCTGCTTCGCTATATGCCGATGCTCAGTCCGAGCTGACAACTTTGCGACCAAAATTAGCCGATTTTGATCGCAAGATCAATGTTGAACAGGAGGCAAATAAAAATCTAGAGTCAGCGAAAAACATTACCCTTGAAGCAGCTAAGCTATCCCAAAATCCACCGCACAAATCAACAGTTTGGAAATCTGCCCAAGAAAAACGTCAACAAGCTATAAAAATGTTAGAGGAAATTCCCTCTGAATCTCTGTTATACGCCAATTCTCAAGACCGTCTCAAAGCTTACCGCTCTGAATTAGTTCAAATCAGCAGACGGTTAGAATTCCAACAAAGGGCTGAGCTTTCTGTAAGTAGTATCAACCCTATTGTTGTAAATCAACTTAAACAACTGAAATCTAAAACACCAGAAAAGCCAAAGTTTTTGGCTCAATGTCAAACAATTTTACAGCCACAAATTACTAATGCTGAAGTGCAGCGATCGGGTTTACCGATCGCCCCTTTGACTGAATATCTCTGTGCTTATTTTTGGGATTCCTAGATTTTTGCGTCGTTCACAATATCAGTGATTGATTATTTCGCCAAATTGGTTTGTCAAATTTTATGAATACAGGTCGGTTAATCGTCCAGTTAGGCATCGCCGCCTATATTTTATTCACCTTACTGCCCGATAGCAGTACGCAGATGGTGGCTTTTCCTTGGGTGTTGCTGTGGCAAGTAGGATTGCTGTGCTTTGCGATCGCAGGTTTACTAAATCTATGGCGGCGCGAACAACCATTTTATTTATTAGGTAGTGGCTT
>JAJAZG010000424.1 GCA_026785865.1 Pseudanabaena sp. CAN_BIN31 | reverse complement strand
TCCCTATGTCATGGCGGATTATTTTTATTTAATTTATTTGTTGCTCGTGATGATTATCAGTCAAACCCAATTGCAAGAGAATTTTCGGAAGTAGTCTGGTCTTCAATGTTTACTAATCAAGATTTGACCACAGCATTTACCGATTTACCGCTAGAAATAATTTCTAACGAGTCAGTTTTCGAGTATGAAAAAAACCATTTATCCTCTGAATCTTGGCCCCCGACAGGCTGGTTTGAGCATTGGTCACAGGGTAGGGATCTATTTAGATTTGAAGACTCAAAGATGGAGTTACGCTGGTTGCTATGTAAGCGCGTTTAAAATTTTGTGAACCTAGCAATATTATTTTTTGCAATCATGAAGAAAAAAAATCAGAACTTGTCATCATTAAATATATTCAAGAATATTCCTCAATTTGTTGCTTTAATTGCGATCGCCACTTTAACCATATTTCCTTTGCTATGGCTAGTCAGCACCGCATTTAAGTCACCCACTGAAAATATTTTTCAATCCGTACCGCAGCTATTACCCGCCCAGCCGACTTTTGGTAATTTTATTAAAGTCTGGAAAAACTCACGCTTCGATCTTTATCTTTGGAATAGCTTTTTTGTTTCCAGTATCACCGTAATTTTAAATTTGCTGTTCTGTTCTCTCGCGGCTTTTCCGCTTGCCAGATTGGAGTTTAAAGGACGCGATCCGATCTTTTGGGCGATCGTGGGGACAACGATGATCCCGTTTCAAATTACGATGATTCCTCTTTATATTCTTGCCGTGCAGTTAAATCTTAAAAATACTTATGCTGGTTTGATTTTCCCCTATGTAATCTCTGCTTTTGGCATATTTCTATTGCGTCAAGCCTTTCAAAGTGTTCCCAAAGAAATGGAAGAGGCGGCGCGAATGGATGGTTGCTCTAGTCTGGGGATTTGGTGGCATATCATGCTTCCTGCGGCGCGTCCTGCCCTGACGACTCTGGCGGTATTTACTTTTGTGGCGATGTGGGGCGATTTTTTATGGCCATTGGCGATCGTTGATAAAGCTGAGCTTTATACTTTGCCGCGTGGGATTGCTAGTCTTGCCAGTGCCTTTTCTGAAGATTGGCGATTAATAGCGGCAGGTTCGGCAATTTCGATGCTGCCAGTATTTATTGTGTTTGTATTTCTACAACGCTATATCATCCCCACCGATGCGAGTATTGGCGTTAAGGGATAAAACCTCGGATAGTTTGCACTTGCTATAGTTCTGAACTTAGGTTAGTTTATGAGGCTGAAGACATGGGTTTTAAATTTAATTTAGATCTAAACATGAAAATGAGCATCCGTAAGACATTTCAAGGCTTTATTTTTCAAGACCTTATCTATTTGCTTCCGATCGCGATCTTGTCGCAAAGCTTAGCGATCACCTCACCAGTCATCGCGCAAACACAAAATTCTCAGAATATTATTTATGTAAATTCGCAAACAGGTAGCGATCGCCCCGAACTCGGTAGCAATGTTGCACCTTTCAAGACGATCAGCTATGCGATCGGTCGCGCTCAGTCTGGGCAAATTATTCAGCTAGCCAATGGAACCTATAGCAGCGCTACGGGTGAGAAGTTTCCAATTCGATTACGTCCGAATGTGACTTTGCGCGGCAATGAAGCGGTTAAGGGTAAAGAAATTGTGATTTTAGGCGGAGGAACGCTGTTAACAAGATCGAATTTCCCGCAAAATGTGGCGATCGCTTTTGGTGATCGCGCAGAACTGCGGGGCGTGACTGTGACTAATCCAAATCCTAGAGGTTATGGACTATGGATTGAGAATGCTAGTCCTGCGATCGCCAATAATACTTTGATTGATAATCAGCAAGACGGCGCATTAATTACAGGCAAATCAACGGCGATTGTTTCCACAAACCAATTTTTTCGGAATGGAACCAGTGGCTTAGCGATCGAGGGTGAGGCTAGTCCTGATATTCGCGGCAATCTCTTTCAGCAAACTACTTTTGGAATGAGTATTCGTCAAGATGCAGCGCCGCAAATTACGGAAAATACTTTTACACAAAATCAAAATGGGATTTTAATTCAAGCCAATGCTAAGCCAGTTTTGCGGGGTAATGCGATCGTTAATAATCGCAATTATGGCTTAACTATTTCTGATGCAGCGAGGCCAGATTTGGGTAAGGCTAATGATGATGGCAATAATACTTTTCAGGGGAATGGCACATTTGATTTGCAAAATGTTAGCCGTAATCTGGTTGTGGCGAGCGGCAATCAATTAGACATTAAAAGGGTGAAAGGTAATTTGCAATTGTTAAATGCGCGATCGCCATCCAATCTATTTGCTAATAGTCTTGCTGCAAGTAATGTATCGCCAAGCAATATGCCAAAGGGCGATCGCTTTGCGAACATCAATCAACAACTCGAACAACAGATTGCCATCAGTCAGCCGCTAAATTTTGCGCCTAATCAGAAAATTAATTCTAATCTGGCAAGTAATCAAGGCAATAATCCTTTTTGGTATGAGTCTGTTACTTCTTTACTTATCAGAATCACGCCCCAAAGCTCGGCGACAGTACCAGCAAATACGGAAATCACTTCTAGCTTGCGTCCTGTCCGTTCATTCCCTCCCAGTGGTGAACCTGTGAATCAACCGATCCAAATTGCACCACTTTCTAATACGAGTATGACCCCACAAGCCCGATCGCGCTATCGTGTGGTTGTGCCTGTTTCTTCCACCAATGCGGTTGCCCAAGTGCGCCAAATTGTGCCAAATTCCTTTGCTTCTCGACTTAATGGCGATCTAGTCGTCCAAACTGGAGCCTATAGCGATCGCAGTGTTGCCGAAGTCCAAGTTTCTCGTCTCGCGCAACAAGGTCTATCTGCAAGAATTGAATCGATTAACCCTTAGCTAGCGCTCCGTTTATTTAGCGCAAAGTGCGAGAAATATTCTCGATCGCGATCGCCTCAACCTCATCCGCAGGAGTAAATCCAAAAACCTGTGCATAAAAATAGAACTCACCATCAAGGGCGCGTTTAATGTTTTCGGCTTTACGGAAACCATGTTGTTCGCCTTCAAAGGCAACATAGGCAACGGGCAGACCTTTTTTGCGTAAAGCATTTACCATCATTTCGGCTTGGTTGGGTGGAACGACTTTATCTTCTAAACCTTGAAAAAAGGCGATCGCGCAGGAAAGCTGATCGGTAAAATGAATCGGCGATCGCTGAATATAAAGTTCCTTCTGTTCGGGATATTTACCGATTAGACTGTCAAGATAGCGCGATTCAAATTTGTGGGTATCCGTGGCAAGAGCTTCGAGATCGCAAATTCCATAATGACTTGCACCTGCTTTAAATTCATTGCGAAAAGTCAAAGCGCAAAGAGTTGTATAGCCTCCCGCACTACCGCCCGAAATTGCAAGGCGATCGCCATCAACTAAACCCTTATCTGCTAGAAATTTCGCTCCATTAGCGCAATCATCGACATCGACAATGCCCCAATTTCCCTTGAGGCGATCGCGATATTCTCGGCCATAGCCTGTACTGCCGCCATAGTTCACATCTAGCACCGCAAAGCCGCGACTCGTCCAATATTGAATGCCAAGACTCAAACTTCCTGAAGTTGAAGCCGTTGGGCCTCCATGACTTTTTACGAGCAACGGCGGCTTTTCAGAATTATCCGCCTGAAAGTCTTTGTTCTTGGGAGGATAGAATAGACCGTAGGCTATTTTGCCATTTTCGGTGGGAAACTCTACAGATTGGGCTGCCGAAATATAATCTGAATCGATCTGTAAATCCGAAGCTACTCGTATTTTTTGCCAAGTTCCTGTTGTGAGATCTAGCAATATAACTGCTATCGGTTCAGTTGCCGATCCGCCATGAAAAACAGCGCGATCGCCTTCGCAATGCAAACCAGAAATCGATGTAAATGGAACTGCAATTTCATGTAATCCCAAATCTAGGTTTGCAGGATCGAGAATCGCTAAATGTGATTTACCATGCTGAGTATAGGAACAAAGGATTTTACCATCGCCTGTAAAGCCATAGGTGGACATTCCAAATACCCACTGAGGTAGTCCAAATTCTGCTTCTATGGGACAAATCGACTGAATAGAAATATCTTCGACTGAGGTGCGATATAAGTTCCACCAACCAGTGCGATCGCTTACAAAATAGAGATTGCCATCGGGCGACCATTCTGGCTGGAAAATTGACTCATCGACTCCACCAGCTACCAGTTGCGGATTTTGAATTGTGAGAACCCCTGCCTCTGATTCCATTAGGTCAGCAACCCATAGTTCTGTTCCATCCCAAGGCATATTTGGATGTTGCCAACTAATCCACGCCAGCTTATCACCAGTTGCATTCAGTCGTGGTGAAGCATAGAAATCTGCACCCGTTACCAATACTTGAATATCTTCACCATTGCTAGTGCTGACAGCAACTAAGGTGTTAATCGGTTCGCCACCGCTTGTATGATCTTCGCGCACACAAATTAATCTGCCATACATCCGATTCCAGATAAAATCGGCGTAGCGATACGCATTTTCAGAAGTCAATGGTTTGCACGATCCGCCGCCAACTTTGCGATAGATGCAGCGATCACTAAAGTTAGAGAAATAAATTCGCCCATCTTGCACCAGATATTCGCCGCCGCCATATTCATGGACTAGCGATCGCACATTTAGCGTGGCAGGAGTCATCTCGCGATCGTTGCCATCAAGGTCACAGCGCATGATCACATTACGTCCCCCTTCCGTTGGTCGGCCTTCATTCCAATAGACATTGCCGCCATCTATGGCGATCGCGCCGAGGCGAATACTACTGGAAACAATTAAATCAGAACTAATAGGAGATTTCCAAGAACCGTAGGGGGATACAGGCATATATGGTAATAAGACTTCTTTACAATGGTTTAACTAGGTGGATGATACTACTGTGAGGTGGTACTCATCTCGATTAAGGTACGCTAGTTGAAAATTAATAATCCTTCGATGATGATCTGCAAAATACTTAAGTTTGCGTTCGATCAAATCTTGAATCAGAGCTTCAGCAACCTCAATATTTTCTGAGCCTTTCTTGAGGCGCTTGTAAGTATCGGTAAATGCTTCATTAGTAACTTTTGACCATTTTTCTTCTGGTAAAAACGACAGATTCCAAGCTGCTATTGCCAATGTAAGTAGACTCTCAAGTTGCTTTTTGTCTTTGGGAATATGCTTATAGGGGCTGACAAATTCTTTCAAAACATCAGACATTTTAGTGATGTCAGGCGCATTTCTCACCAGAACTGCATTTTCACCAAAATCATCAACAAAAGACTTTTCTAATTTGGCGAAAGATTTATCACTCACCTCATTCCAACGCTTCTGGCTAACGGATCTCCCAAAGCCTTTGGCTTTCTTCACCATGATTATTTGTTCCTAATACAAATTTTTGTTAACTTACTCGATAACTTACCAGTGATCGTTACCATCAAGGTCACAGCGCATGATCCCATTACGCCCCCCTTCCGTTGGTCTGCCTTCATTCCAGTTTATGTGATGAGGCTACTGAGAGGTGGTAATTTCCTCGACTAAGGTACTCCACGTTAAAATCGATAATTTGCCGATCGTAATCTGCAAAATAATCGAGTTTACGTTCGACCATGTTTTCAAGCATAGCTCTACCAATCTCAAGGTCCTCTGAGCTTACCTTGAGAGGATTGTATGCTTTGGCGAATACTTGATCCAAAAGTTTTGACCTTTCGTCTTCTGGTGAAAATGACATATTCCAAGCAGTTACTGACATGCCAAGCAGCCTCTCAAAATCTTTTTTGTTTTTGGAAATATCCGCATAAGGCATGAAAAAGTCTGTCAGAACTTCAGACATTTTGGGGATGCCAGCGTGGTTTTTTACTATCACTGCATTTTCGGGATAATTGCGTTTAAGAGATTCTTGTAATTTGGCGAAAGATTTATCACTCGCCTCATCCCAACTTTTTTGACTAACAGATCTTCCAAAGCCTTTGGGTTTTTTCCCCATAGTTATTTTTTCCTAATACAAATCGTTGACTTACTAAATATTCGCCGAGAGTGCGACAAACATAGCTTAATAAATTATATAAGTAGATAGTCGTAATGAAACCAAAACCCAAAAAGGTGTGGCGCACACCCAGCGTGCGTCACACCTTTTTATCTACAAGATTAAGCGGCTGAAAATTTGCTCAGGAGTAAGCTCTAGCGAAAATCCTTCGGGGACTGGCAATAGTTGATGACTACGAAATTGAGAAATGCGGCGATCGCGATCAATTACTAAAATACTTTCATCTTTGGCATCAACCAACCATCCCAACTCAGTTCCATTTTCAACACAAAGCAGTAACTTCTGAATTACTTTAGTAACACTTTGATCGGGTGAGAGAATCTCTATCGCCCAGTCTGGATGAATTTCAAAACGATTTGCGACTTTGCCAATTTCATTGCGAGGAATTCTTTCCCATCGAAAGATTGCAATATCTGGAACAATTGTCGCTCCTCCAAACACACAGCGTAATTCAGGAAAGGCGATCGCTGTTTTCTTAACTTCCAAGACTTGATTAATCAACAAACAAAGAATATATTGCAGCCGACTATGTTCACCTTGTGGCATAGATTTATAATTAATTTCTCCATGAATAAATTCCGCCGCAGGTTGAGTTTCTGGCATATTCAGAAAGTCAGTAAGCGTCAACTTTTTTTCTATTGTCAGAACCATAGAAATATCTTTTTTAAAGGTTAAATAGCTAGGCAAAAGAAAACTTAAAGCACTAAAAGCTGTGGCGCACGCACAGCGTGCGTTACAGCTTTTAGCGTTACTTACTTAATCAAGTTTAACAGATCCTCTTCAGAGATACATTGAACGCCCAATGCTTGCGCTTTTTCTAGCTTTGAACCTGCTTCTTCACCAACAACGAGATAATTTGTTTTTTTGCTGACAGAATCAGTGACTTTGCCGCCTGCGGATTTAATTAAATCTTTGGCTTCATCGCGCTTGAGTGTTGGCAATGTGCCAGTTACTACGAAGATTTTACCCGCAATATTAGGGTTTATCGCGATCGCCCGATCGCTCTCACCCACAAACTGCAATCCTGAAGCTTGCAATCGCCGTACTAAATTTTGATTAGCATCTTTACGAAACCATTCATAAATAGATTGTGCGATTTCTTCACCAATGCCAAAGATAGAAGCGATCGCTTCAGGACTAGCATTAGTTAATAATTCCACATTCAGAAAATTATCGGCAATGGTTTGCGCGTTCACGCTGCCGACATGCCTGATCCCTAAGCCGTAAAGCACTCGCGCCCAAGGTTTGATTTTTGATTGGGCGATCGCTGCCACAACTTTGTCAGCAGATTTTTGACCTAAGCGATCAAGGGTTTGCAATTGTTCGCTGGTCAGATCGTAAAGATCGGCAATGGAAGTAATGTGATTTTCGGTTACTAATTGTTTAACTAATTTCTCACCAACTCCATTAATATCCATCGCATCACGGCTGACCCAATGCTCGATCGCTCCACGCACGATCGCAGGACATTCGAGATTTATACAACGGGTTGCTGCTTCATTTTCAGGCTTACGAACGGGCTGATTGCATTCAGGGCAATGGGTGGGCATCACAAAACGGGTTGCTGCATAGGGGCGCAATTCTGGAAGTATTCGCACCACTTCGGGAATGATTTCGCCAGCTTTCCGCACGATCGCCGTATCGCCAATATGTAAATCTAGTTCGGCTAGGCGATCGCTATTGTGCAAAGTTGCGCGGGAAACGGTTGTACCTGCTAGCAGGACAGGACGCAACTCGGCGACAGGGGTGAGAGTGCCTGTCCGCCCGACTTGCACGGTGACAGCTTCGATGATTGTCGGCATCTCTTCGGCGGGATATTTCCATGCGATCGCCCAGCGTGGAGTTCTTTGCGTGAAGCCTAATTGTTCTTGTTGCGAAAAAGCATTAATCTTAATCACCATGCCATCGGTCATATAGGGAAGCTTGAGTCGTTCTGTTGACCAATAATCATAGTAATCTTGCAATTTTGGAATAGATTTACAGAGTTTTTTATTAGGATTTACGCGAAAGCCGATTGTTTGTAAAAATTCGAGAGCTTGCCATTGAGAAGAAATATCAGGCAGATTTTGCGAAGCAAAATCTGCCTGATTGATATGGATTGTATAGGCGAAGAAATCAAGACGGCGTTTGTCAACTTTGCGCGAATCAAGTTGGCGTAAAGTTCCTGCTGCGGCATTGCGTGGGTTAGCAAATAGGGCTTCATTTTGTTGCGATCGCTCTTGGTTAATCGCCTCAAAAACCGCGATCGGCAAGAATGCTTCACCGCGAATTTCGAGGCGATCAGGAGGGTTTTCTAAATTGAGGCGTAAGGGAATAGAACGAATAGTTTTAATATTGGTGGTGATGTCTTCGCCTGATGTGCCATCGCCTCTAGTTGCACCACGCACTAAGATTCCATTCTCATAAGTTAAGGCGATCGCCGATCCATCGATCTTAAGTTCGCAAACGCTATCTAAAAATATTTGACTAGATAAGCCTCTTTGACAGCGTTCTTGCCAAGTGGTCACATCACTAGGGGCAAAGGCATTATCTAAACTATAAAGCGAAATATTGTGCTGAATCGAGAAAAACTGCGTAGTTGGCTTCTCGCCTACGCGCTGTGTGGGACTGTCGGCGGTGATTAGCTCTGGATATTCCGCTTCAATGGTTTGCAGTTCGCGATAGAGCGCATCATAAACGGTATCCTCCATCGTTGGCGCATCAAGGACATAATATTCATAACTAGCGCGTTGTAGGACTTTTCGCAGTTCGATCGCTCTAGCTTGGATTTCAAGAAAAGGAAGTTCAGTCATACTTTAAAGATAACTCCAATAAGTGAAAAACTAAAGCCCCAAAGCTTTAGCGCACGCGCTACAGCTTTGGAGGACTTTGGTTTTTATTTTACTCACTCGATTCACAACTAGGACGCGCTACAAGGTTTTCGTATGGCTCGATCGCAAAAGGATGATCGGGATTTGCTAATAAATGGCGATCGCACAAATCAAAAAGCTCCTGTTTTGACTGCACTAATCGCATCCCTGCCAAAAATTTGCCCTCTGCATCAATGCCCGTACCGATAAAATTCAGGAATTTTTTTAAACTATTAACATGAGACTTTTCTTTTAGATCATTTTGATAAGTAATCGTAAAAAGATGCTGAATGTAGTGATGTACATCGGCTAAGGTAATCATTGCCACGGGATTTCCTGCATAGCGATCGCGAATTTGTTGAAAAATCCAAGGATTGCGAATTGCCGATCGCCCGATCATTACTCCAGCCGCTCCTGTTTCTTTCAATACCGCTTCGGCTTTGAGATAGGAAGTCACATTACCATTGGCTAATACAGGACAATTCACCGTCTGTACGGCCTGACGGATTAGGTCATAATGCACTTCACCACGATATAACTCTTTAACAGTTCGACCATGCAAGCTGAGCAGATCGATTTGATATTGATTGATGAGTTGCAGCAACCGCTCAAAATTAGTATCCGAGTCAAATCCCACGCGCATTTTTACCGTAAATAATCCTGAGATTTGCGATCGCAAAGCATCAAAAATACGTTCAATAGTTTCAGGTTCGCGCAATAATCCACCGCCGACATTTTTT
>JAJAZG010000423.1 GCA_026785865.1 Pseudanabaena sp. CAN_BIN31 | reverse complement strand
TAACCAATCCTTGCCTATGACATTTTCTTCTTCTAGCGGTTTTGCTTTCATCTTTTTTAATTTACCCTACTTTGCCTCTCCTGCTCCCTTTTTTTTCGTGCACCCTTGGAACGGTTACTAATTTAGGCTATTTCGCCACTTGGCTAATTGAGCTTTAGTAGCGCTATCAATACGATTGCCCAGCAAGGTATTCGTATTTGCCTTTTGATTCTTTTGGCGACTTTGCACTGATCGCAAAGTCGCCTCTACTTCTTGTTCAAATGCAGTTGCTGATAACCATTCAGCCCCGAAGCCCACGGCGGTAAGTTGCTGAGCGCGATCGGAAGTGACGACAATAATCCGTTTTAAATGCCTGAGCGGATCGCGTCGATATTTGCCACACTGACGCTCAATATAAGTATCCGCAGTTTCGTTATGATCAGTGAAATATAATTTTAGGTTTTTTGTAATTTTTTCAGCTTTCGCAGGTGTCGCCTGCACATAAGCATCAAATACTAATGTCGTTTTATAACCGTGATAAGCGCTAAAGTTGACCATTATCTCAGTTAAATGCGATCGTGCAATGTCAAACCCTTGCAGATCTCTCATCGCTTGCAAGTGTCGCCACAGCCCAATCACGTTATAGCCGTCCACCAACATAACTGGTGGATGTTCCGAAGACATAATGGTAAACCGCTAGATAGAATTAGTTACTTTAATTCTGACACTACATCTTAACAAATGTTCAATTTTTTAGTATAAAAAACCCAAGAGTTAGCGTTGCGGGTAGCAGATCCCGATCATTTTAATATTGGTAGCGATCGCGCGATCCATCTCAACACATTAAACTCAGGAGCCTTAGTGTCATAATGAGGCAGATGTATTAAACGAATTAAACCTCGAACGGTAATGGCGAAAAATCCCTCTGTGGCGGCAAACAGTCAAGTTGATAAGTCTGCGATCGCCCAATCGGCAAAGGCTCAAGCCGCAAAAGCTAGCATGAGCGCCGAGAAGAAAAAGGCTCTCGATGCAATCATGCAAAAGATCGAGAAAGATCATGGCAAAGGCGCGATCATGCGTCTGGGTGATGCCACAAATATGCGCGTTGAAACCGTTCCTAGCGGAGCCTTACCCCTCGATCTTGCCCTTGGCGGCGGCTTACCCAAAGGACGGGTAATTGAAGTCTATGGACCAGAAAGCTCAGGTAAAACTACCCTAGTGCTGCACGCGATCGCCGAAGTCCAAAGACGCGGCGGCATTGCCGCATTCGTCGATGCCGAACATGCTCTCGATCCCACCTATGCGGCGGCTGTGGGCGTTGACATTGATAACTTGCTAATTTCTCAGCCCGACTCAGGCGAAATGGCTTTAGAAATTGTCGATAACCTCGTGCGATCGATGGCAGTAGATATCATTGCGATCGACTCAGTGGCGGCGCTTGTCCCTCGTGCTGAAATCGAAGGTGAAATGGGCGCGTCCCATGTTGGCTTGCAAGCGCGTTTGATGAGTCAAGCTCTTCGCAAAATTACTGCTAATGTCGGCAGATCCAACTGCATCGTCATTTTCTTGAACCAATTGCGCCAAAAAATTGGCGTGACCTATGGTAGCCCCGAAGTCACAACAGGCGGAACAGCGCTGAAGTTTTACGCCTCAGTCCGTCTAGATATTCGCCGTATCCAAACCCTAAAGAAAGGTACGGAAGAATATGGGATTCGCGCCAAGGTCAAAGTCGCCAAAAATAAAGTTGCCCCACCTTTTCGCATTGCTGAATTTGACATTATTTTCGGTAAAGGCATTTCTGCCGTCGGCTGTTTGGTCGATCTTGCCGAAGAAATGAGCATTATCGTGCGTAAGGGCGCATGGTATAGCTACCAAGGCGACAATATCGGACAGGGTCGAGACAACACGATCAAATACATGGAAGACAAGCCAGAATTTGCTCAAGACATCGAAAAGCAGATCCGCGAAAAACTATCCGCAGGTGTAGCAGTTTCGGCGACTAAGGTTGTTCCTGAAGAAATTGAGCCTGAAGATGAGGACGACGATGCAGCACCAGAAGACTTCTAACTAACTAACTAAAGAACTAAAAAAAGGGCGCGAAGCGCCCTTTTTTTAGTTAAAAACTAACATTTCTCTAATTAGCCATTTATTATCTTTTCTCACCAAGTCATATTCAACCGTATAGCTAGCATCATCTTTTGATGCACTGCGATCGAGTTCGCCATTATTAAAGTAATTACGCGACTCGGAAATTTTGGCGACTACTTTAGCTTTGCTGTCGCCATCAGGGACAACTTTATCGACTTCGCTAGATTTAGTTTGGTACTGCAAATAGGAATTACTCGCCTTGAGTTCTTTAGCGCGTCCCTTCCAATCACTAAGAGCGGGATCGATCAAAATTTCTTCTAAAAGACTGTCTTCATAGGTTTTGCCAAGCGCTTTCGATTTTGTCGTCTGCCAAGCTTCGATTACTTTGGTCGCGGTTTCTTTTTCTAATGGACCTGGCTGAGCAAGTGGTGCTGAATTATTTTCTTTAATTGCTTGCACTAAAGTTGCGATCGGTTTTTCTAAGGTCAACACCTCTGGACGCGGTGAACCACTCAAGGAGCGAAATGCCCAAACAACTAGCCAAATAGAACCACCGAGTAGGGCGATCGCCAAAGCAACTACCGCGACTAAACGACCGACATTAAATTTTCGCTTCGATAGCGCTGCCTGACTTGATACGCGGCTCTGAGATGGGCGTTTAATTTCTTTAACCGCTTCGTTAATGTTTCGGGTGGGCTGTAGATTATTGGGAAGACGAGAGTTAGGCAGATCTCGCGATAGATTGCCACTGCCGTTATTAGCATTGGGATAAGACGCTCGCTCGCTCACAGAGGGCATGGAGCGCTGAAAGCGATTAGGGGTTTCAGGTGCATAGCTAGAAAGTTTTGGCTCAGTCATGTCGCTATTCGCGGGACTGGCATCAAAACTACGACCCACGAGCGGTGAATCATCTAAAGGTGCTATTGGCAAACCACCCACAAGCGAAGTCCATTCCGATGAGATACCTGTATTTGGCAATTCTTCAAGATATGCTTGCACCTGTTCATCAGCAAAATAATCCTTAAGCGATACGATTTGACTCATCAAATCGCGGAAATGGGGGTACACCTCTTCTTGCATCCAGTGCTCGCTATAGAGACATAAACCAGGCAGTAGATCGGGCGCACCTTCAGAATTTTGACGAATGAAAGCAATTTGATCGTCTTCACTGCTCTGCTCGATCGCCACACTTGCTTCTTCAGTTTGACCGAGTAACAAAGCACATACTGCTTTTTCTAAATAAATATCCTGCTTAGCGCTGAGTTTAACCAGCAAGCCCTTGGCTCGACGAATCAGGGCGGGCTGACGTTGTGAAAAACCACGCGCAATTAAGGCATATACCGCCAAATAAGTCGCAACCGAAGATGGACGACGCGCTTCATCTTCAAACAAAGTTTGCTGTTCGATCGCGGTCATATAGCTGCGTAATTGTTGAATAAACCGTAGAAAATCATCAATGCCAAGGCTGGAATAGTCATTACCTGAGCCATCAATGCCGCGCCGCGCATCTAACATTTCTTGCAAAAGTGCCATACTTTTGCGATGTTCTTCAGTGTGATTGTCAGGAGTTGCTAATAATTCGAGGATGCGATAGGGACGGAGGCGAAATAGATCGGCTTGGATTTCGCTACGGATACTGAGAAATAATCCTTCGCGCAATAAAATTTCTTGGGCCGATTCTAGTGATGTTGCCGCAGCCTCATATTGTCCTTGTTTCCAATACTCGCGACCAAGATCTAGGAAAGAAAGCGATACAGAGAGGAGTAAATCGGGATCATGAGGGGAGATTCGGGCGGACTGATGCTCGGCTTCGTCAGGGTCGTAATAGGGCTTGGCGAGGGCAAGAACTTTCTCGGATTCGCCGAGTTCATACAAAATCAGCAATAGCCCTGCAAAGTCTTTTTCGTCAGCTTCAACCTGAGGCGGCATGGTTAAAACTGGCCGATCGCTATCTGGCTCATCTACACCACTAATTGCACTTGTCGTGCGATCGCTTAGAGTTTCATAAGCTTTATCAATAATGCGCTTGCGAGAGGCGATCGCCGCATCAGAATATTCTCGCCTTGGCATAGAGAGCAAGCGATCGCGATGGGCTTGATGAATTTTGTCTAGTCCTGACAAATGTGTCAAACCAAGGATGCGGTAACAGTCTAGGGGAACTCTCACTTTGCTTTTCTACCCAAAACTTTAATTGAAGGTGCCGATCTGAACGCCGATAATGACAACCTGTTTGCCTCTCAAAAAAGATGCTCTGTATCTAACACGCTGAAGATATTAATCGCCCGAATTATACACTAAATTAGAAAAATAAAACCAAAAAAGAGAGGGGAGCGCACTGCGCTCCCCTCTCTTTTTTGGCTTTAAGAGTCAAGGG
>JAJAZG010000422.1 GCA_026785865.1 Pseudanabaena sp. CAN_BIN31 | reverse complement strand
GCAGTCGAATATTTCATTAGTTACTACGATTATTATCAGCCTGAAGCCTATATTCCCGTTACCGATACTTATATTGAGAAGACGGCTTCGATTAATGATGAAATCGATATGTTGCGCCATTCAGCCACGCGATCGCTATTTGAGCGTAAAGATGTGATTGTGGTTGCATCGGTAAGCTGTATCTATGGTTTGGGCATTCCTGAACAATATCTCAAGGCTTCGATTCCCTTGGGTGTGGGTGTGGAATACGATCAGCGAGAATTGCTAAAGGCGCTGACGAATGTGCAGTATGAGCGTAACGATATCGAAATGGGACGCGGTAAATTTCGGGTCAAGGGCGATATTTTAGAAATTGGTCCCGCTTATGAAGATCGCACGATTCGGGTCGAATTTTTTGGGGATCAGATTGAAGCGATTCGCTATGTTGATCCTGTTACTGGCGAGATTTTGCAAAGTTTAGAAGCTGTAAATATCTATCCTGCGCGGCACTTTGTCACACCCGAAGATCGTTTAGAAATTGCTTGTGTAGAAATTAGAGAAGAGATGGAAGCGCGGCTAGAGGAGCTAACTAATGCAGGGAAATTACTTGAGGCGCAACGGTTAGAGCAGCGCACAAAATATGATTTGGAGCTATTGAGCGAAGTCGGTTTTTGTAACGGCGTGGAGAACTATTCGCGGCATTTGGCAGGTCGAGAAGCAGGAGAGTCTCCCGCTTGTTTAGTGGATTATTTTCCCAAGGATGATTGGTTGCTGGTTGTGGATGAGTCACATGTTTCAATCCCGCAAATTCGCGGTATGTATAACGGCGATCGCGCCCGCAAGATGACATTGATCGATCATGGGTTTCGCTTGCCTAGTGCGGCGGATAATCGTCCGCTTAAGGCTGATGAATTTTGGGGCATGGTCAAGCAATGTATATTTGTGTCAGCGACTCCAGGGGATTGGGAAATGGAAGTTTCCGAACAGGTTGTCGAACAAATCATTAGACCGACAGGCGTTATCGATCCAGAGATATTTGTGCGTCCGACTGAAGGACAGGTTGATGATCTCTATCATGAAATTCAAGAACGGATTAAGGTCAAAGAACGCGTGCTAATCACGACACTGACTAAAAAAATGGCAGAAGATTTGACCATTTATTTCCAAGAACGAAATCTTTTAGTGCGCTACCTACATTCAGATATCAAGTCTATTGAACGGATTGAAATATTGCAAGATTTACGGCGCGGTACATTTGATGTATTGATCGGTGTGAACTTGTTGCGTGAAGGTTTGGATTTACCTGAAGTCTCGCTGGTGGCAATTCTGGATGCAGATAAGGAAGGTTTTTTAAGAGCAGAGCGATCGCTAATCCAAACAATCGGACGGGCGGCGCGAAACATTGGCGGACAGGTGATCATGTATGCCGATCGCATGACTAAGAGCATGGAAAAAGCAATTTTTGAGACAGAACGCCGCCGCGATATTCAAACTAAGCATAATCAGGATAATGGGATTACGCCGCGATCAATTGTGAAATCAATTGAAGGTAATTCGATTTTAGACTTTCTGTCTGTATCTCGCCGCTTAAATGAGCGACAACTTGAATATGTGGCAAATAATGCGAAAGATATTTCACTCGATGAAATCCCTGCTTTGATCGGGCAATTGGAAGTGCAAATGAAAGAGGCTGCTAAAAAACAAGAGTTTGAGGAAGCTGCAACTTGTCGCGATCGCATTAAGTCTTTGCGCGATCGCTTAAGTAGTTAGACAAAATTAATTACATAGTTTTGACCAAATTCCCTGAGAATTTTTTCGACAGAATCAACTAAACTTTGCCAGCATCGGTAAGCACTCAAAGGGAGCCATGAGTACTTGATGAATCGCCATAAGATTTCAATCAAATTTAACTCAGGAGAATAACTAGGCAAGTAAAATATCTCAATCTGGCGCTGCTTCCATTCGGATAATTGGTCGAGCATAATGTTACTGGTATGAATTGGGGCTTTGTCAACGACAATCACAGTTCGTTTGCTGACTTCGGGAAAGAAATTATCAATGCAAGCAATAATTACATCACTGGTTATGGTCTGTAGTGATACATAACTATGGAGCTGATTGTGTCGATTCATCACACCCCAGACATTGAGACGACGGCTATGTTTACTTGGTATCCCCACTGTTTCACCGACAGGTTGCCATCCATAAGGAACACAGGGTGTCAGACAAAATCCTGATTCATCTGAGTAATACAGGTCAATCTCACCAGCCGCATCTAAGCGTTTCAACTCTTCTAGTTGAGCTTGTTTATCTAGGTATTCTGCTGCATTTGGCTCTCCCCCAACTACACGACGCAATCGATGCCAACTCATATTTACCGATTTTAGTACTCGTTTAATTGTCTTGGTACTGACACTAATATCCCAGGTCTCTTTTATCTTGTGGATAACTTGTTTCAGTTGTTGGCAATGCTCTTTCGTCCATTCCTTGATTTTTTCTTGCTGTTCAGCGCGAAAGGTTGGTTTTCTGCCTTGCCCTTTTTGGTTGTATAAACCCAGCAGTCCTCTCGTCTCCCATGCTTCAAACCAGTTATATACGGTTTTGCGGCTGACTTGGAATATATCTTGCAGATAAGTCACACTATATCCTTCTTGGTGTAACAGTAAGCAATGCGCTCTCCGCCTTACTTGATGATGCTTACTTTGTCGATAAATTCTCCGCAACATTCCCTTTCTTTCTTCGTGTATATTCCTGCTTAAATCCACTGACAGATCTCCTGTATTTACTTTCTTAATTTTATCCAAATTGTGTAATTAATTTTGTCTAACTACTTACTTAAATTTGATCGGGATCGATGCCTTGCGATCGCAAATAAGCCTCCAGTTTTTCCCTTTGCTGACGTTCTTGGACTGCCATCTCCGCATCAGTGGCATATCTCACCCCATCACTGTCATACCAATAGAGCCACTCGCGCACCCAGCCAATATGCTCGCCCTCTTCGCAGCCCAAGCCTAATCCAATCTCAGGCAGCCATGTCCAATTACCATCACCATTGACTAGCTTATACTTACCCTTGATCAGCTTATATATCTCCAACTTTTGTCTAAGTTTATAACGACCGCGCCTACCGCTAAATGGATTGTAAATCGCATAATACAAGATTCCCAAATCCTGATAATCTGCAAGTTTATCTTCATATTCACTGTTATAGCGCTCAGAAATAACTTCTAGAGCCAATATCGGTGTTACTTTCTCCGCCCAAATTACATAGCTCAGCCTTCCTCTCGTTCCACTGTCTCGTTGCACCCCGATCGCCAAAAATCCATCAGGAACAATTGCCTCCTCATCAGGATTGTAATAAACAGCCATATCCACGCCAAAATACCAATCACCGCGCTCAGCCCAGATTGTTGCCAGCAGACTAAGCAATAGATTGGGAATGTCATTTTGGAGTTGATT
>JAJAZG010000421.1 GCA_026785865.1 Pseudanabaena sp. CAN_BIN31 | reverse complement strand
CAAAAAAGCTGGGGCGCACGCTGTGCGTGCGCCACAGCTTTTGGGATTTTAGTTAACCTCTATCATAAATTTTTTTAATCATCGTGTTAGCTAATGTCTAGTAGTGCATCTCAAAGAATCAATCTCTCAGGAAGTGCTTTGGGCATGGTTTCAACGATTAGTTTCCCAGCGATCGTCGGCACGGCTGACACGATGCTCAAGTCAGCAACGGTGCGACTGGTCGGATATGAAAAGGTGGGTAATGGCTTTTGTACAGCGATCATCCGTGGTCAGATTACGGATGTGCGGATGGCTGTGGAGGCAGGCGCAGAGACTGCTAGAGAATTTGGACAATTAGTATCAACTATTGTGATTCCGCGCCCTTATCCTAATTTAGAAGCAATTTTGCCGATTAGTAGCCGCCTTAGCGAGTTAACCGATGGTCGATATAGTCGGCTCAGTAATCAAGCGATCGGCTTGCTAGAAACACGCGGATTTCCTGCGATGGTGGGAGCCGCCGACATGATGTTGAAAGCTGCTGATGTGCATTTAGCAGGCTACGAAACCATCGGTGCAGGATTGTGTACCGCAATTATTCGCGGCAATGTCGCTGATGTAGCGATCGCGATCGAAGCAGGTATGTATGAAGCTGAGCGCATTGGTGAATTTCATACCCTCATGATTATTCCTCGCCCCCTTGACGATCTCGAAGAAACGCTACCCACTTCAGAATATTGGATCGAGACCCCGACACCTATAAGTATCCCGATGTTAGAACTGCAAGAGCAAGAACGAGAGTTGGTACAGTTACCTAATTTAGAAATTGCCGAAGTTGAGACTATTTCTATAGGCGATCGCCCTTAATTATCGCGCCCCAAAAACTGACAATTTTTCAACATGCGTAGGAGCGAAGCATTCCCACCGATACTTACAAATTCTAAGATATTCTTATTTGGGAATGCTTCGCCCAAACCTCGCAACGCAGGGACAATTTATCGTTTGAGGCGAAGAGGGTTTAGCATTTGCGGAGTGAGATTTCGGTGATGAGTTGAGATATGGTGGCGCAAATGCTAAACCCCTACCATGGGGATATTCTTATTTGGGAATCTTCTAACTGCCAATAAGCCCAGATTATATATATTATTTAGATTTATCATGGTGGCTTATATTGTCAAATGTACCGTCACTAGCTATCGTATATATAAAGATAGAGTTGAATATATTTATACTATTCATTTTTTCTGATTATTCAGATTTAACATGGCTATCCCCGTAGTAATAAATACTTATCTGTTTTTTATAGATTACTTGATTTCTACAACTAGCCAAAACAACGTCTGTAAATTAGCTGTGAAAAGCTGACAACTTCAAGTCAGCCTTAAAAGTGCGCCAAGCGTCATCTCATTTTTATTTTGTATTAAAATTTAAACTTTGATGTTTTAAGCGAACCGATCATAGCTAAGATCGATAGTTGCGATCGCGTATCTACACCTTTTGATAGATACAATCGCAAGAACTTCAATTTTTTAGAGATTCGTAAGGATACTGACTTAAATTATGGCGATCGGTATTGGAATGATCGAGACCAGAGGCTTTCCCGCAATCGTAGAAGCGGCCGATGCCATGGTCAAAGCTGCTCGTGTCACCCTTGTGGGTTACGAAAAAATCGGTAGCGGACGGGTAACTGTCATCATCAGAGGTGATATCTCTGAAGTGAAAGCATCCATCGCTGCTGGCGTTGAGGCTGCAAATCGGGTTAATGGGGGCGAAGTTGTTTCGACTCACACCATTGCTCGACCACACGAAAACCTAGAGTATGTCCTACCAATTCGCTATACGCGAGAAGTAGAGCAGTTCGCTTTTTAGATTTAACTTTGAAATTTGCCTTTTAAATTTACTTATTAAGGATTGTCTCAAAAAGATTCTCTCAAAAAAGTATCAAAAGACTTAATTTTCATTACTTTTCACTAATTTCATTATTTATTTTTCTAGGAGAACATCAGTTATGGCGATCGCAGTTGGAATGATTGAAACCCTCGGTTTCCCCGCAGTTGTCGAAGCAGCAGATGCTATGGTCAAGGCGGCTCGCGTCACCTTAGTTGGCTACGAAAAAATCGGTAGTGGTCGCGTCACCGTGATCGTCCGTGGCGACGTATCTGAAGTTCAAGCTTCAGTTGCCGCAGGTATGGAGTCGGTCAAGCGTGTAAACGGCGGACAAGTCCTTTCCACCCACATCATTGCCCGTCCTCACGAAAACCTCGAATACGTTCTACCGATTCGCTACACCGAAGAAGTCGATCAGTTCCGTGACAATGTTAATTCCATCCGTCCTATGAACCGTCCATAGTTTAGAGACTAGCTAGCGCGATCGCTTGCATGTTCTCGTTTTGTTGCTAATTGCCTTAAAAACGTTTTAAAAAGCTTAGCTTCGCCAAGCTTTTTAAAACGTTTCTGGGTTTCCATATGTTCATGTACTTATAAGCAAGATGCAAATCGCTAAAGTTTGCGGTACAGTCACCAGTACCTACAAAGAGACCAATTTATCTGGCACTAAGTTTCTACTTTTGCAACTCGT
>JAJAZG010000420.1 GCA_026785865.1 Pseudanabaena sp. CAN_BIN31 | reverse complement strand
GCCAATAGGTTTCCACCAAAAGTGTATTAACCTGCTCAAAGGCTCGTTGCTGACCCTGTGCCAAGCATTCACCAATGCGATCAATTAATTGCTGATAGGAATCGATTAAATCACTCATAAATTAGCTTTTAGTCTGGGATGGTAGTATACCCCAATCATAGAAATGAAAGTTAAGCCAGATTCAAGATAAAGTTTACAGAGGGTTGATCGCAGATTCACCATCAGCAATAGGAGACAAAATATCCAAGATTTTCATTGCACTAATATTATTGCGATCGCGATTCTAGTAAATCGTCAACAAAAATACATTTTTTAACAGCCAAGCTACAATAAAACGAAGCCCTTGTTTATATGTTAAAAATCCGAATCCCATAATTACCAGCAATCATTATCCCTAACTTAATTATGAATGAACTAAAAATCCTCACCGAATATCCCGATCGCGCAATTACCATCCTCCAAATTCATTCCATCAGTCATCACTAGTTAGATTTTATTCACTGATATTTTGCGATTTTTTTGCTAATAATCCATGTTTGGGTGCAAAAATCATCGCCACCACAAATAAAAGCGTTTGTAAAACGACAATACATCCACCAGTCGAACCATCAATGTGATAGCTGATGTAAGTCCCGATCACACTAGAAAATACACCCGTTGCCATCGCAATCAAGATCATATGGTCGAAGCGATCGCTTAACAAATAAGCAGTTGCCCCTGGAGTTACCAACATTGCCACGACTAAAATAATGCCGACAGTTTGTAGTCCTGCAACGGCTGTGAGGGATAGTAAAGATAGTAAAACATAATAGAGAAATGTAGTATTTAAACCAATCGAACGCGCATGAGTTGAGTCAAAGCAGAACAGGATTAAATCTTTGCGTAAAATCGCTAATGTAACTAAAGTAATCGCACTAATAATTATCGTTTGAACGATATCGCTATCTGAAATCCCTAGCACATTCCCAAACAAAATATGAGTTAAATCGATAGAACTTTTAATCTTAGAAACTAATACTAATCCGAAGGCAAAAAATCCAGTAAACACCAAGCCAATTACTGTATCTTCTTTGATTCGAGTTTTTGCCTTGATAAATCCAATCGCCATCACCGAACCAACCCCAAATACAAACGCTCCGATCGCAAATGGAATATTCAACACATAGGCGATCACTACTCCTGGCATAACCGCATGAGAGACAGCATCCCCCATTAGCGCCCAACCTTTGAGCGTTAAGAAGCAAGATAGAGCCGAACACACAACTCCAACCAAGGCGCTAACCAAAATTGCCTTGACCATAAATTCATATTGCAAAGGCGCTGCAAACCACTGCACTAGATCCATTACTGCTTCTCCTGCTTTTCTTGAGCTAACTGCCTTTTTGCCAAACCGAAATTGCCAACTGAACCGCCAAAAGTACGCGAAAGATTTTCTTCGGTAAATACTTCTGAAGTCTCGCCATAAGCGAGGATTGTGCGGTTAATCAAAACAACCTGATCGCAAAATGTGGCGATCGAGGATAGGTCGTGGGTGGATATCAAAATTGTGTGACCCGCTTGACGCAGTTCTATTAACAAATCGATCATCATCTTCTCAGTTTTGATATCGACTCCCGCAAAGGGTTCATCTAAAAGTAAAACCTTGCCCTGTTGCGCCAAAGTTCTTGCAAAAAAGGTGCGTTTTTTTTGTCCACCCGATAACTCACCGATCTGGCGATCGCGCATCTCCCACATGCCAACCCGCTCTAGACTTTCGCGGACGATCTGCTTGTCAAGCGATCGGGGAATCCGCAGAAGATTCATATAGCCATAACGACCCATCATCACGACATCATGAACACTCACGGGGAAATTCCAATCCACTTCCTCAGATTGAGGTACATAGGCGACTAGACTGCTTTTTTGGACAAGGCGAATTGGCAAACCATTAATCAATACCCTGCCACTAGAGGGTTTCACAAAGCCCATCACCGCTTTAAATAGCGTGGACTTTCCCGATCCATTCATTCCGACTAAACCACAAATCGTTCCTGATTTGAGTTGCAGTGAGGCGCTGTGTAGGGCAACATTGCCGTGGTAGGCAACTGTTACATTTTCAATATCAATGCTGAGTGTATTCATAGATTCCTTCTAATTTATCTTTAATTACTGATATTACGTGGAAAGAAAATGCACCACATCCCCCAACCCCTTCTCCTTGCAAGGAGAAGGGGAGCTAGAGTTGTTTCTTGTTCCCCTCTCCTTTGCAAGGAGAGGGGCTAGGGGTGAGGTTTTTAAGCTTCCACATAACATCTTTAATTACCTTGCAAGCCTTTGATTAGAGTATTAACGTTATATTCTAGAAGTTGGAGATAGGTAGATGCTGGTCCATCGGGAGGAGATAGAGAATCGACAAAAAATACGCCTGCAAACTTTGCGCCCGTTTCTTTCGCTACTTGAAGCTGAGCTTTATTACTAATCGTGCTTTCACAAAACACGGCGGGAATCTGATTTGCTTTGACAGTGTTAATCACTTTTTCTATTTGTTTGGGAGTAGCTTGTTGTTCGGCATTGACAGACCAGATATAAACTTCCTTTAAGCCATAGTCGCGAGCAATATAGGAAAATGCTCCTTCACAACTGACGATGTAGCGTTTGTCAGGAGGAATCGCCGCAATGGATTGTCTGAGCTTGGCATCGATCGCCAAAATTTTCTGGCTGTAAGCTTTGGCATTTGCATCATAGGTTGCGGCATTAGCAGGATCGAGTTTTCCTAAAGCTTTACGAATATTTTCAACATAGATCAGCGCATTTTGGGGCGACATCCAAGCATGAGGATTTGGCTTACCTTGATAGGCATCATCGGCAATACTTATAGGCTGGACTCCTTCAGTCAAGGTCAAACGCGATACTTTAGGAAAACTATTGTAAAAGCGATCGGCCCAGCGCTCTAAATTCAGCCCGTTTTCCAAAATCAGGTCGGCATCTTTCCCTCTAACTAAGTCGCTAGGTGTGGGTTCGTAGCCATGAATTTCCGCTCCTGCTTTGGTAATTGATTCGACGATCGCTTTATCACCCGCCACATTTTGCGCCATATCGGCAAGCACGGTAAATGTAGTGAGAACAACTTTTTTGTTTTTGCGATCGGATGCGGAAGTGGTGGAAAATGATTGAGTTTGTTGAGTTTGAGAAGGATTAGTCTGGACACACCCGCCAAGCCACATCCCGCACAAGAGAGCAACCATGCCAGCCTGATATTGTTTCAAGGAAATTAAGCCTCCATCAAACTGGAATTTATGCTTCATAATTACATTTCATAATCGTTTCATTATTTAAAAATATATCATAATAGCTTAAAAATGAAACGATTATGAAAGACTATAGTAAGCTAATTGTAGCTGTCCCATTTATAAAATTTTTGTTAAGAGTGTTGCTTTGCAACACTCTTAACAAAAATTTTGGGTTTTATTACACCGCTTTGAGCTAAGAGCCTTAATTAGCTGTGGAATGAAAATGATCATAAATATGTTGTGCTAACTTTTTGCCGATGCCATCGGTTTCGGCAATCTGCTCGACTGTCGCTTGACGAATATAATCGACAGAATGGAACTTCTCCAGCAGAACCTTTTGGCGATGATGCCCCAAACCGATGATTTGATCGAGATGCGATCGCTGCATTCTTTGACTACGTTTTTTACGATGGAACGTAATCGCAAAACGGTGTGCCTCATCGCGCAAACGTCGTAAAAGCTGCACTCCTGAACGTTCAGGATCGTAATCGTTAATCGGCTCAGATTGCTCTGGCAAGAAAATCTCTTCACGCTTTTTGGCAAGGCTAATTACGGTAAGGCGATCGCGCAATCCCAACTTATCAACAATCTTCATCACCGCCGAAAGCTGCCCCTTCCCGCCATCAATCATCACCACATCAGGAAAATCGCTCTTACTCTTTTCTCCTGCCTGAACTAAAAGACGATCATCTTCCTCGCTCTTGCTCCCCTCTCCCCCCTTGGGAGAGGGGCTGGGGGTGAGGGCATCTTCCGCAAAACTCGAATACTTCCTAAACCTCCTCGCGATTACCTCGGCAAGACTGGCAAAGTCATCGGAATGCCCAGTCTGAATATCAGGATTTTGAATCTTGTAATGGCGATAGTGCTGCTTCGCAGCAATACCATCAATAAACACAACTTGACTGGCAACCGCATCCGAGCCTTGAATGTGCGAAATATCATAACCCTCAATCCGATGCGGCAAACTATCCAGATTCAGAATTTTCGCCAAGTCTTCCAATCCTTGCAAATTACGATCGCTTTGTCTTTGAATCCTTGCTAACTCATACTGAGCATTGCGTTCCACCATTTCGATTAGCTCTGCCTTGAGTTGACGCTGTGGAGTTGCGATCGCCACCTTGCGCCCTTTGCGATCGCTTAGCCAAGCTTGCAAAATCTCTACTTCAGGAAGCTCCAATTGCGTATGCACTTCATTCGGAATTTCGACAGGATCGCAGTTTTGATAATGTGCTTCTAAAGTAGTCTGCAAAATAGTTTCGGGCGTATTG
>JAJAZG010000419.1 GCA_026785865.1 Pseudanabaena sp. CAN_BIN31 | reverse complement strand
TCAACCCCAAAATAATTTTTCCTGCGCGTTTTTATTCCAAATTTTTTTTTTTTTTAAACCTCTCCCCCAATAAAAAAAAAAAAAAAAAAAACAAAATTTTGGGGGGGGGGGCGGGGGGCCCCCCAACGTCAATTCTTTCACTGGGAAGGGAGTATGATTGATCAAATTCATACTCTTCTGAAAGTTCTCTTTCTTCACTATTTTAAAGTTCGTGGATTTAGGATAGAATTATCTGGTTAATCCATTCGTATGCTCATTCAATTCACGCTCCCATAAATGATATAGATTGGTAAAGAAACATCGTAGTTTCAGGCTTTTAGATAGCTTCCCATGTCTACTCATCCTAATTGACTCTGCTCTCTGCGTAAGTCCTATAACATTCAAATTTTCGGAGAGTTGAGAACAGTTAGCAGAATTACCCACCAAGGCACTCGCAGATCTGGAATGAACTTAGCTCTGGATTTAAGTATAGGCAAACCTTGTGGCAATAAAAATCTGAGGGAACGTAAAGAAGCAGGGCAATGCCCATATTCATCAACGACTCCATAGCGAGTTGCTAATTCTGCCACAATCTGAACTTTCCCAGTTCGCTGCATCAGATTTTTGTCGTCACATAATTCTGCAATTATTCTGCCGACAAATAAAGGAGTTTCCCAATTAAATTTATCCGATATCGCAGCGCCAAGACTATTCTCATTATCCTCTTCAAGTAGCTGATGAAAATGTTCTGTTCCCACAATACCCGGCCAAAGGGAAATCGAAGCCACATTAAAAGGCTTTAACTCTACTGCCATATCCGCCGCAAGGCGATCGCAGGCGGATTTACCAGTGCCATAGGCAACTCCAAAGATTGGGGCTAATCCACCCCAAGAAGATATCGTCACGATTAATCCTTGCTGACGTTGAGTCATCATCTTTGCCGCCCAATGACTTGCCACATAGTGACTTCGCAAACCAACTTGATTGCAGGCATCCCAAAGACTTGTCTCCGATTCCCAAAAAGGTTTTCCTTTAGAATTTATCAGCGATCGCACTCCGCCATAAGCATTATTCACCAAGAAATCCAATCGTCCATTTTGTTCTCGATTAATTTGCTCAAATAAAGACTGAACCTGCTTATCATCGCTGTGATCAACAGGAACTGCAATACAAGTTCCCCCAGCTTTTTCTACCGCGTATTTGGTTTCCAATAAACCACCAGCAACAGGATCTGTAGGATTATCACTATTCAGACTGCGCCCTGTTATATAAACTAATGCTCCTGCTTCACCTAAAGCAATGGCAATACCTTTACCAATTCCCCTAGAGGCTCCCGTTACTAAGGCAACTTTACCGTTCAAATTTTTAGACATATAGCTCCTAATTGTTGATCGAAAGTAGATGACGATTGTGCGGTACGAGCGAGTTAGTCAGATCTGGTCTCAAGGGGATAAAATCACCTGAATTAAGCGGAAAGAGGTTTCCATAATATTCATGCTTCACACTTTCGATGTCGCAGCAACACGACCAATCTGATAAATGTCGCGCAGATAAGCACTAAGGTAAAAATAGTCCTGAATGCGAAGTTGATTGCACTTAAATAAACCGTAGTAGGCAATATCAAATCGGAACAGCGTCGCGAATAATCGCATATCTGCTAACGTCAGGCGATCGCCACATAAATACCGATTTGTCGCCAGAATTTCATCCAACTCATCAAGAGTAGTAAATAATTCTTGGCAAGCTTGCTCGTAAGCTGACTGAGCTTAAGCAAAGCCGCAGCGATAAACGCCATTGTTCACAGTTAGTTTCATAGATTTTCTCGTTGAAATGATCGATCTGCGATCGCCATTCCAAGGGGTAGAGATCGAGCCAAAGAGGGTTTTGCGTTTGCATAGAAATATTTTTGTGAAGAGTTTAGATATCGTGGCGCAAATGCAAAACTACTACAGCGTTGTACTGCCTGACCAAATAGGAAAAATTGATTGCGTCCCAAAAATTCAAAAAAAGTTTGCTTGAAGAGACAATAAATTAGGGACGGTTTTTCGGTATCATAGGCATCAGATTAAAGCAAAAATTAAATTTACATATACAAAGGGCGATAAAAAGTGACTATCAGGGTAGCGATTAACGGATTTGGGCGTATCGGACGTAACTTTCTCAGATGCTGGGCTGGTCGCACAGATACAAACCTAGAGCTAGTTGGACTTAATGATACATCCGATCCCCGTACCAACGCTCACTTGCTGAAGTATGACTCCATGCTCGGCAAATTTGATGCCGAAGTCAGCGCTGATGACACTACCATCACCGTCAATGGCAAAACCATCAAAACAGTCTCCGATCGCAACCCTGACAATTTACCTTGGAAAGAATGGGGTATCGATCTAGTCATCGAGTCTACAGGCGTATTTATCGATAAGGTTGGTGCTAGCAGACATATTGGCGCGGGTGCTAAGAAAGTATTGATCACCGCTCCTGGTAAAAATGAAGATGGTACGTTCGTGGTCGGCGTAAACGATAAAGATTACAACCATGATATTCATAACATTATCAGTAATGCTAGCTGTACAACTAATTGCTTAGCACCTGTAGCCAAAGTGTTGTTAGAAAACTTTGGCATCGTCAAGGGCGTAATGACCACTACCCACAGCTACACTGGCGACCAACGCCTACTTGATGCTAGCCACCGCGACTTGCGTCGGGCTAGAGCCGCCGCTTTGAGCATCGTCCCCACCTCGACAGGTGCAGCTAAGGCGGTTGCGCTCGTATTACCCCAACTCGCTGGCAAACTGAATGGGATCGCTTTGCGCGTGCCAACTCCCAACGTCTCGGTTGTAGACTTTGTTGTGGAAGTTGAAAAAATGACGATCGCCCAAGAAGTTAATGAGGCATTCCGCGTTGCGTCTGAAGGCTCGATGAAAGGCATTTTGGAATATAACGAATTGCCTCTAGTATCGATCGATTATCGCGGTGTTGATGCATCTTCGATCATTGACGCTTCTCTGACGATGGTTATGGGCGGCAACATGGTTAAAGTTATAGCTTGGTATGACAACGAGTGGGGCTATAGCCAACGTGTTGTCGATCTAGCCGAAATTGTTGCTAAGAACTGGAAATAAATATCCAAAAAGAGAGGAGAATGTCAAGCGTTCTCCTCTCTTTTTTTATAAAAATATGGTTGTCTCGCTGGTGTATGGATGTAGAGCGACGTAGATAAAGTAGTGTGAGTAGTCTTGTAGATCTGTGGAATCAAAATTTAGATAACACGACAAAACCTACTCCCTTCCCATTATAAAAATAGACATTAAAACCCAAGAATTAGCGGTGCGGAGCGCCGCAACGCTAATCTTTCACTGGGAAGAGAGTATGCAATGCTGCTTCTCAAGGGCGTGGTTAAGAATGGAGTCTGATAAACTACCCCACCCTGCTACGCGAGGATGGGGTTTCTAAAATCCCATCGAGCAAGGAGTGTTTTTTACGCTTCGCCGAGCCAAGTTGCGCCATCCCGCCACAATGCGTAGGGGATGGAGTAGAGCTAGGCTCTCCACGTTTGACGATGCTCGTTCCGAACACCGTAGAATCATATAAAAC
>JAJAZG010000418.1 GCA_026785865.1 Pseudanabaena sp. CAN_BIN31 | reverse complement strand
AATATAATATCACAAATTTGTTTTTTTAAATAAAAAAAAAAAAATTATAAAAAATCATGGCTAACAACCAAAAACGGGGGGGCCCACGCACCGGGGGCGCCACAGCTTTTTGGATCTAGCTACTTATTTATGTAAAGAATATCTAAGATAAAGCGATCGCACTTTTTCGATAAACTTCTCGCGCACATCATCAGGATCGACAATCTCGCAATCTTCGGCGTAGGGCATAATCTCGCGATAGAACCAGAATGTACTGCTAATTTTACGGATGATTTGGCGAACGGGTTGATTTTCTAGCCATGTATTATCGATGTCCTCTTTTCGTGGTTGGTATGCGTAAGCAAGATTGCCAGATAGATTGAAGGTGACATGGATTTGATCGAGTTGCGATCGCCATTTACCTTCGATGGCACTTATGGCAGCTTCTTTGGGAATACGATCTAGCCTGAGGCATCGATTATGTTGCAGCGCGATCACGTCGTTACTACCTGTAGTTTCTTCGCACCAGCAGTCGAGATAAAATCGCTTGTCATGGAGATTGACTTTGGCATGATAAATCGAAAACTCATAAGGACGATCGGCAGCATCGAGATATCGTAGGCGAAAGGGTTGCTTTTGCTGGATATAGCGATCGATAGTTTTGCGCCAACTTTCAGGACTGCTATCCAGAAATTTTTCAATATCGCGGCGCAGTGGTGCGGTGATTTCGCTACGTTCGAGTAATAAATTAGCAATAATTTTGGCGCGATCAAGTTCGCCCATATCGATGATTAGCCTAAAGGCACGATCAAGGGATTCTATGCGATCGCTTGACCATTCAGCATTTTTTGAAATTTGGACTTGCTGACGGGCGATCGCCTCAACCAGTTTTGAGATATTAGGGCGATCGCCCCACATCATGCCAAGCTCCAACGCGATCGCTTCTAAGTTAGATTTATCGCGATCGGATATAGATAAAGTAATTGATTCGCCTTTTCGGGACACTTATTTTTTGATTTTAAGTACTATTACCAGATTTTTTATAAAAGCCACGCGAAGCGTGGCTTTTATAAAAAATCTGGGTTTGGTCGCAGAGCGTCACGATAAGCGATGACAGCTTCGGTCTGATTGGTTGCACTGATAAATTGACTGAGCAAATCTAAATCTAGTTCAGGCAAAAATTCGCTGCGAGATATGATTTCATACCTTGGTTGATTAGTAGATTCATCTCTAAGTCGATAGAGCTTCCATTGCTGCTGCTTTGCATACCAAAACCACACTTCAGGAATTTGTAAACCGAGATAGACTTCTAATTTATCAATACCGCCACTGGTCAAAAATATTTCAATCGCAATATCAGGAACCTCTTTTAGTTCACCAAAGCAATAACATTCATCTGGTTCTAGCCCCTTCTGGACTAGCTCTTGCCTAATGGTCGTTTGACCACAGCCATTGAGATTAATCCGCTTCTCCACAAAATACATCTCTAGCAAACGCCCAATAATAGTTTTCAGGCGTTCATGTTCTTTGGATGTAGTCATAACGTCCAAAACACCATTTGAGTAGGTCATGTGGAGAGAAGGATATTCATCGGTGTAGATATTCACGAGGGTGCTGTACTGCTCCCATGTCACACCGCTAACGATGAGTCGCTGCTCTTCAGTGTTAGAGAATTCGCTAAGATTATCGGCTAAAACTTCTAAAAGTCTCATAACTGCCAATCTCCGAGTGTAATTTGGTCTAGCTTAATAATATGCGATCGCTATATACATATTGATCGTCTTTATTTGTCCGTATACTTTTATCGTCAAAAGCTTGATAACTGACTTTTTGTATGCAAATATAACTCTAGTTAAAATTACGGACAAAATAAAAATAAACAAGATAATTATAAAAATAAAAAGTATGTTATGTTTATAATAAGTTGATGTATTCACAGAGAATGCCTATGTTTGCCAAACAGCCCGAACTTACCTACGCCGAATTTCTCATCTATGAGCATGAGAGTTTAGTCAAGCATGAGTTTGTAAATGGTCAAGCTTTTGCGATCGCTGAGAATGATGAGAACCATAATTTGATTGTTGGGAATTTAGTTGCTAACATTCGTCCGCGTTCGCGTGGAAGTGGCTATCGGTTGTTTGCATTAGATCTGAAGTTAACGATCGCATCTGCAAATAATGCGACTTATTATCCTGATGTGATGGTGATTTGCGATCGCACTGATAATGATCCCTATGTAAAGCAGAAACCTTATTTGATCGTAGAAGTTCTTTCGCGATCGACGGCGGCGCTAGATCGGCGGGAGAAGTTATTTAACTATCAGAAGTTGGAATCGTTGCAGGAATATGTGATGGTTTCGCAGTCTGAGCAGAAAGTGGAACTCTATCGCAAAGATTCAGATGGTGGTTGGTTGGTGCAGTGTTTGGGTGTGGGTGAAAGTTTGGATTTGCGATCAATTGATCTTGCGATCGCCCTTTCAGAAATTTATGAGGATGTGACGTTATGAAAACTGAACTATCTCTAACAGATTTACAACAACGGGCGCTGACGATTGGCGATCGCATTCCCTATCTCAAATTATTAGTTCTATTTGGCTCTAGAGCTAGAGGTGATGCTTACGATCGCAGTGATTGGGACTTTGCCTATCTCTGTGATGAGGATGCTAGGAAAGTGGCGATCGCAGATCGAGACTACGGACTTTTGGAGGTGCATAATGCGATCGAGGATTGCTTTGCGATCGGTGGTGAGTATATGGATGTGGTAGATCTCCGTAAGTGTTCGGCTTTGATTGCTCATTATGTGGCGACTGAGGGTGTGTTGTTGTATGAGTCACAAAAAGGAGTATTTTCGGATTTTCGGCAAAGAACATCAATGACACAACAGGCGATCAATGAGTTGAGTGCTAGTTTGCGTTTGCAAGTTGAAGAGTTTTTGCAGGAGCAGGGTGTATGAGGCGAATTAATCCTGCGATCGTCCATGCAAAGTTTACCTTTATGAATCGGTATTTGAAGGATTTGACTCGTTTTCGAGGGATGCCTTTGGAGGAATATCTGGAATCCGATAAGCATTATGTGGTTGAGCGTTTGCTTCAGCTTATTGCAGATGTGCAAACGGATGTTAATCGCCATTTGATCAAGGGTTTGAATGGTACTCAACCAAAAGAAAATGCTGAGACTCCGATAGCGGTAAGTACTTTAGGTGTTATTGAGATTTCTTTGGCTAAGAAAATGTCGGCTTCGATTGGGTT
>JAJAZG010000417.1 GCA_026785865.1 Pseudanabaena sp. CAN_BIN31 | reverse complement strand
GATGGTTGTCCAATTAAAATGCTTAGCGTTCATATCTTCTCGGCTGTAGCCAAGCATTTCTAAGAAGCGATCGTTTGCATCGGTAATCTGTCCATCAAAATCAGTAAACATCATCCCCACAATATTAGATTCAAACACTCGCCGAAAACGGGTTTCACTTTCCTGTAGGGATTCTTCGGCTAAAATATTTAAGTCTTGGTGCAGACTCTCGTAGGTCACAAGCCCCACTATGAGATCGCAATTATCGACAATAGGCAATTGGCGAATGTGGTATTTCTGGAGGAGATTAATTGCTAAGGATAAATTTGTGAAATCGGCTTCACGCAAAGTGATCACAGGATGCACCATCACCTCCCGCATCATCAAGCGATCAAGAGGCTTTTGCTGGACTAGCAGCTTTACGACATCCTGCTCAGTGAAAACACCTAACAACTGTTCATTTTCTGCCACCAACACATAGGGCGACTGCTCCCCACTCATTTTCGCGATCGCATCCATCACCATTGTTTCAGGCGCAACGATCAGAGGGTTACGAATGATCGCTGACTTGAGTTCGATTTGGGTAAAAGTGTTATCAGAAGTGGACATGGGGTTGTGGGGGATTTTTTTTGATCTGATATCTAACTTTGGGCGATCGGTAGGGAAATATGAATAGTTGTTTCTTGCTGATAAATGCTAGTAATTGAAAACTTACCATCCGCTAGTTCAACAATCTTTTTGACGATTTTTAATCCTAAGCCTAGCCCTTGTTGCTCATAAGTTTTGCGATCAAATTGGACAAAAGCATCAATGCGATTGATTTGATCTTCGGTCATACCTCGTCCTGAGTCCTGCACTGACAAGTTAAATGTATTGTTTACTACTTGACTGCTAACTTTGATGATTGTCCCTGATGCCGAGAATTTCAAAGCATTATCGAGCAACTCAAGAAGAAGTGTAATCAGATATTGATCTGATAGAGCAATTTCTGCTTCCTCAAGGTCAAAAATGAGATGATGCTCGGCATTACCATTACCATTACAACTTTTATAATTTTGGGCATAAATTTTTAATTGATTCTCAACGATCGCGTTAGAAAATTCAGTGTGAGCCGATTTAAAGAACTTTTTCTGACTGGAAGAATTTTCTAAGTCTAAGTAAGTTAAGAACTTCTTGGTTAAGCTGTCTAAGCGCTGGGCAGATTCGTCAGCCCAACCTAGCATCTCTTTGATTTCGGCAATATCCATATTTTCGATATCGTCTTTTAGTAAGCTGATTGTGCCGATAATGCCATTGAGAGGGGTATTTAACTCGTGAGACATTCTCGAATTAAAAGTGCCGCGCAATTCATTGAGAGTGCATTCGAGAATGTTAATCGTATTTGCTTGGATATGAGATAGGGTTTGAATATGGTCATACTGTTGCTTGATTCTCAGCATTGAATGCACTCTTGCTCGCAGTTCAATACTATTAATCGGCTTACTAATAAAATCATCAGCCCCAGCATTTAGACAGTTAGCCAGATCGGACTTAGAGCTTAAGGCTGTCACCATAATGATCGGCACAATTTGCCACTGGGGCATTGCTTTAATTATTTTACAGACTTCAATACCATCGATCTCTGGCATCATCACATCTAACAAAATTAAATCAGGCTTAAATATGTCTAGAGATGCGATCGCGTTCTGACCACTAGCCGCGTAGTGCAATTGGTAGTCCCCTTGCCGAGATGTATTTGTCTCTGCATTTAAGAGAGCTTCAATCACATCAAAATTATTAGGCTCATCATCGACGACTAAAATTGAGAATCTGTTATTTGCCATGATGTTTCTTCTATTAGACTCAAGTTATAGCAATCATAAATCATACTTGGATAAACAAGGGGCTTAAGCCCCTTGTTAAGGCTACTGAAAATTGCCATTGTGAGGAACTTATTTTTACAAGCTACCTAAACAAGATAAGCCTCCAAATAAGCAACAATTGCGGGAAACATTTGATCGATTTCTCGCATGAGTCGATCGCTCCCTGTTAACTGTTGATTGCGTCCTGCACTCTCTAACTTTAAACAAATCTCAGAAAAGGCTCTAGCCCCAAGCATTCTACTACTTCCTTTTAAGGTATGCGCCACATATTCTATTTGCGAAGCGTCCTGATCGATGATCGCTTGACGGAGCTTGGCTAATAAGACTGGACATTCTTCATTTAAAAACAAACTAATCATCCGTTTAGGTAAATTTATAGAAATCTTCTCAATCTCTTTGAGTGCGCGATCATCAAAATCTTGATCCTGTGACAATGTAACCGATAATATCTCAACTTCATTCGGAATATTGCCCCACCGCTCGATCGTTCTTTGTAAAGTATCAAAAGAGACTGGCTTGCTGATGTAGTCATCCATCCCCGATTCTAAGCACATTTCGCGATCGCCTTGCATCGCGCTAGCAGTCATCGCGATCAAGATTGGACGAGGTTGCTTAGTCGCGGTCGATTCCCTGACAATACGAGTAGCCGTCTCTAGTCCATTGAGGCGCGGCATTTGCACATCAAGGAACACCATATCAAAAGCACCATTTTTTAGGGTATAGATTGCTTCTATGCCATCATTGACAATAGTTGGGTTGTAGCCCATTTTGCTGAGCATCGCCATCACCATTTCTTGACTGATCAAATTATCCTCAGCGACCAAAATATTGAGCGGTAAGGTCGTTGCCAGATTAGTACTATAGGAATTAGCTTGACGCTGCATATTTCTCCGTTCAATGCTAGGTAATGCTTGAGGAGTTACATCGGTTGCGGAAACTGGCAAAGCGAAGAAAAAAGTAGAACCCTGATTGGGGATGCTTTCTACCCAAATCCGTCCTCCCATCATCTGTGCAAGTTTTTGACAAATTGCTAGTCCCAATCCTGTGCCTCCATACTGACGAGCAGTTGCGATCGATGCTTGGGTAAAAGGTTGGAATAGCTTTTCTAATTGTTCTGGGGAAAGTCCAATCCCTGAATCTTGCACTTCAAAAAGTAGTGTTAGTCCATTCTCTAGATCTACAGATGGTGATACTGACAGATTGACTGCGCCTGTATGGGTAAATTTAACAGCATTGTTTGCCAAATTGAGCAGGATTTGGCGTAACCTGATCGAATCACCCAGAATATAGGCTGGTGTTTGTTGATCAATCTGGTAATGTAACTCAATTCCCTTTGCCTCAGCTTGGCTGCTCAGCAGCGCACAGGTATCAACGAACATCCCACGTAGATCAATGGGTAAATGTTCTAGTGTAAGTTTTTGGGATTCTAGTTTAGAGAAATCGAGGATGTCATTAATCACGGTTAAGAGGATTTCGCCACTGGTTTGAATGGATTGCACAAAACGATGTTGTTCTTGGTCGAGGGATGTCGTCGCTAATAGCTCGGTCATCCCTAAGACTCCATTAATTGGAGTGCGAATTTCATGACTCATCATTGCTAAGAAGTCAGATTTAACCCGCAGAGCCGACTCGGCAACTTCTTTGGATTCTTGAAGATCGGTTTCATATTGCTTGCGATCGGTAATGTCACGAAATCGCCAGACAAATCCCCAAAATTTACCATTAGGAGAAATTACAGAACCACTAAAATATTCGTAAGTAAGCCCATTGTGAACTAACTCCCCGTGGGTAACTTGCTCAGGTGAGTCATAGGTATCTTCTAAAATGCGAGTGATTACTTGAGGAAAGTGCGATTCTTGAAGTAAGGGCAGAAGCAATAATTCTTCATTATTAGGATCGATCGCGATCGCATTATCTCCCAATATTTCAGACATTTTTTGGTTGTAGGCGACTAGTCTACCCTGTTCATCGGCGGCGATAACTGCTTCTAAACTGGCTTCAAGTTGAGCATGGACTAGGGCGTTAGCTCGTTCGGCGCGATCCTGTTGCTCTTTGATGCGTAGCATGGACTTGACCCTAGATTGAAACTCTAGAGCGTTGAGGGGTTTACTAATAAAGTCACTAGCGCCAGCATCCAGACATCTAGCTAAATCTTCCTTAGCGTTTAGGGCGGTGATCATGATGATCGGGACATTCTTCCACTCAGGTAAAGCCTTAATCCTCTCACAGACTGCAATACCATCCATAACTGGCATCATCACATCTAGTAAAATCAGATCAGGGCGAAATGTGTCGAGATGGGCGATCGCATCTTGACCACTAGCCGCATAATGCAACTGGTAGTTTTGATTGAATAAGAGGGTTTCAATCACATCAAAATTATCAGCTTCGTCGTCAATGATTAAAACAGATGCTAGATTCATTGCCTATTTTTTGAGTGCGTTAAAAGTTGATGGATTGAGTTTACTAATTGCTTTAGCTTAACAGGTTTAGAGAGATACTCATTTGCTCCTGCGGCGATACAGCGATCGCAATCTGACTCCATTGCTAGAGCTGTCAGCGCAATGATCGGGACATTAACTAAGCTGGGAATCTGGCGGATTTGTCTCGTGGCTTCTAGTCCATCCATAATCGGCATTTGGATGTCCATCAGGATTAAATCAGGTTGCGCCGACATTGCCATGGCGATCGCCTCTTTACCGTTGTATGCCAACATAATGCGATAGCCTTTTGCTACTAGATAGCTGGAAATTGTCATGATGTTAGCTTGATTGTCTTCAGCGATCAAGATCAATGGGGCTTGTGACTCAACTGTGTTTGGGGCTTCTAGTGGTGAGTTTACATCTGGCTGATTACTTGGGATCGTTTCAGGAGGAATCTCCGTGTTAGGAGCATAGGGTAACGAGATCGAGAAGCAACTACCCACACCTAGTTCGCTGGTTAGTCCCACTTGACCGCCATGAAGTTCAACGAGCTGCTTCACTAAGGCAAGCCCCAAACCTGTACCTTCATACTGGCGATTTAACGCACTATCTATTTGGATAAAAGGCTTAAATAGCTTCTGAATATCTTCTGCGGTAATACCAATGCCTGTATCAATCACTTTGATTTCTAAGAATTCCTTTAGGGCTGCATTACTTTCTTCTGTATCACTATCAATCAGCTTATGACGACCAACTTCTAGAGTAATACGGCCTCCCTCTGGTGTAAATTTGACAGCATTATTGAGCAGATTAATCAATACCTGACGGATACGGCGTTCATCGACGAATAGCTCTGGTAAATTTTGCTGGAGTTTGGGGTGGATTTGGATACGCTTTTG
>JAJAZG010000416.1 GCA_026785865.1 Pseudanabaena sp. CAN_BIN31 | reverse complement strand
CCCCCCCCCCCCCCCCCTCTCTCTTTTGGGTTTTACAAGTGGCGACAGCTAGCTATATCAACTCAAAACACTGAATGGAGTAATTGGAAGATCAAACGAAAAGCTGCCATGAGTGCGATCGCGCCAAGTCCTGCAATTCCACAATAGGGAAGGATATCTACTAACACAGGTAAAAAATTTAAGCTGGATACAAAGGATTTAGCCGCCCATAGCCCCCCTATGCTCAGCAAATTCACAAAGAAAAATAGATCTTTATTGTCAAGAATAGAAGTAATTCTCAGCATGGTTATGATCGCGATCGCCACTCCAAAGGCAATCAAATTGGTGGGAGTACCAATTGCAGCGATCGCGCCAAGTTTCTCGCTTACTTGCCATAGCAGCATCGCTTCTACACCTAACAAAAAAGCGGCGATAAATTGCGTGGGAATCGTTGCCGATAGTAGCCAAGGCGTTTTAGTAGATCGCGGAACCACAGGCTTGGGGGCAGTTTTAGCAACAACTGGCTGAGGTGCAGCAGGGGTAACGGGTGGTTGAACGATGGTGTGTAGGTGAGAAGAAGATTTTTGGCTGAGTGATTGCATCACGATCGCCGCCGAGTTAAAGCGATCGCTGGGGGCAGCCTCTAACATCTTTTGTAAAATATTATTAAGATTTGGGCTTAACTTCACAAAGCGATCCCATTGCCATTTGTTGGAATGCACATCAAATAATTCTTCAGGCTCCTTGCCAGTTAGCAAATAGAGGCAAGTCACCGCAAAGGCATAGAGATCAGTGGCAGGAAATACTGTATCGCCGCGCATTTGTTCGGGTGCGCCATAACCGGGGGTGAAGATCCCTGTCGATTTTTGACCTTGGGCGACTCCTGCAACTTGCTTGACCGCACCAAAATCTAGTAAAAAATAAATCTGATCGAGCTTGCGTACCATGATATTCGCGGGTTTGATATCACGATGGATCGAGCCTTTTTCGTGAATAAACTGCAACACGGGTAAAAGGCTTTGCATGATTTCTAAAACATCAGCTTCCGCGATCGCGCCATGCTGCTGGACAATTTGCTCTAATGTGAAACCATCGACAAATTCTTGGACTAAATAAAAGAATTCATCCTGACCCGACGGCACTTCAAAATAAGCAAGCAAATCGGGGATTTGCGAATGTGTCCCCAAATCTTCTAAAACCGTGGCTTCGCGCTCAAACATTTGTTTGGCGATCGCCATCTGCGAACTGGTAAACCCTACGGGTTGCAACAGCTTGACCACACAGCGTTTCATCGCAGGCGTATAGCGATCGCGTGCTAAAAACGTCGCACCAAAACCACCTCTAGCGATCGGTTTTTCGACGATATAGCGTCCACCGAGCAACAAAGGCATCCCGCAAGCCGTACAGAACTTTTGCGAGATCGTCTTAATCGTATTGCCACTATCGAGGTCAGTAAACGAGTTTAACGGCTTCAGACAATTGGGGCGTGTGCAGTAAATATCCACGGTTAAAACGTATGCATAAACATTTTTGGCATACTGTAGTAAGAGTCTACCTAAGTTTCCCCCTCCTGCGCCCATGAGTTCCAATTTTTTGCATCATCTCAACCCTGCCCAACAAAAAGCCGCCAGCCATCTGCATGGTCCAATGCTTGTAGTCGCAGGTGCAGGTTCAGGAAAAACACGAACATTAACCTATCGCATCGCTAATTTAATGCTCAATCATGGTGTTGCGCCTGAGCAAATCTTAGCAGTCACTTTTACAAATAAAGCTGGCAAAGAAATGAATGAGCGAATTCAATCTTTGTTAACGCAAGAAATTTCTGCAAGAGAATTAGGTAAAGCTTTAAGCGAAATTCCTGATTGGGAACAGGACAAACTGCGAAAGAAAGTTTATAAGCGATATATTAATAGCTTTGCTCAAGATGGTCTATGGATGGGAACTTTCCATAGTATGTGCTGTCGAATTTTGCGTCTTGATATTGATAAATATAAAGATAGTAATGGTAGAAGCTGGGCAAAGAATTTCTCGATTTTTGATGATTCTGACGCGCAATCTCTAGTTAAAGATATTGTCGTTAATCAACTCGATTTAGACGAGAAAAAATTTGAGCCAAAGTCGGTGCGTTTTGCGATCGGCAATGCCAAAAACAAAGGCTGGACTCCTGAAGAATACGAAAAACAAAGCGATGATTCATCGTTTCGTAAAGCTAGAATTGCCCAAGTTTACAATCTCTATCAAAATCAGCTAGCCACAAATAACGCCCTTGATTTTGATGATTTAATCTTTTTGCCAGTACGTCTATTTCAACAAAATCCTGAAGTTCTCGCCTATTGGCATAATCGCTTTCAACATATCCTCGTTGATGAATATCAAGATACCAATCGCACCCAATACGATCTGATTCGCTTGCTTGCAACCAATGATGCCAGCCCAAGTTGGGAATCTCGTTCCATTTTTGTAGTTGGTGATGCGGATCAATCAATTTATAGCTTCCGTTCGGCGGACTTCACGATTTTAATGGAGTTCCAAGAAACATTTGGCGATCGCTTGCCCGATGCCCATACTGGCACGATGATCAAACTGGAAGAGAACTATCGTTCCGTTGCTAATATTCTGGAACTTGCCAATCAACTAATTGACCATAATACAGAGCGGATTGATAAAGTTCTCAAATCAACTAGACCTGACGGTGATTTGATTGAATTATTCCGTGCTGATGACGAGGTCGATGAAGCGCAGTTTGTAATCGAACAGATTCGTCGTGTTAAGACCAAAACTCCCACCGCCAATCTCGGAAATTTTGCAATCCTCTATCGTACTAACGCGCAATCTCGTCCGTTTGAAGAAATGCTGGTGCGTTGGAATATTCCTTACAAAGTCGTGGGCGGCTTACGATTTTACGATCGCAAAGAAATTAAAGATGTTCTCTCCTATTTGCGATTACTATCCAATCCATCGGATACCCTCGGTTTGATGCGAATTATTAATATCCCCAAACGCAGCATCGGTAAGGCAACCCTCGATAAACTTCAACAAGCCGCCCAAGAACTCAGCGTTCCCATTTGGGAAATCATCAGCGATGAAACTACAGTAAAAACCCTCGCAGGGCGATCGGCTAGAGGCGTTCTATCCTTTGTGGAACTGATGCAAAAATGGCAGGCCAAAGTTGCTACTACCCCTGCGGCGGACATCATTCAGGGCATTCTCGCAGAATCGGGCTATATCGATGAATTGAAAGCGCAAAGCAACGATGAAGCGAACGATCGCATTGCCAACTTGCAAGAACTATATAACGCCGCCTTGCAATTTGCGGAAGAGAATGAAGATGCTTCCCTTGATGCATTCCTAGCCAATGCGGCTCTCGCTTCTAGCCTCGATGACAACAAAGAGAACTCTGAAAAAGTCGCGCTGATGACGCTCCATGCTGCCAAAGGTTTAGAATTTCCCGTCGTGTTCCTAGTTGGTTTAGAAGAAGGCTTGTTCCCTAGTTTCCGTTCAGTTAATGATCCCAGTGCCTTAGAAGAAGAACGTCGCCTGATGTATGTGGGCATCACCCGCGCCCAAGAGAAATTATTCCTCAGCCATGCTCAAGCCCGTCGTCTTTATGGCAACCGTGAATATGCCATCCCTTCCCGATTCCTTGCCGAATTACCGAAGGAATATCTCACAGGACATGGCATCGATAAATTTATCAGCAAGGCAAGTCAACGCGCCGAAGCTACCAGTGTTAAAGGTTCGCTCAGATCTGTCGCCCCTGTCAAGGCAAGTGCCGTAAAGCCCAAACCCCGTGTCGATTGGCAAGTAGGCGATCGCGTGAAGCATGAGAAATTTGGCGAGGGTCAAATTTCCAATTTGCTAGGCACTGGCGACAAGATGTATTTAGCTGTCGCCTTCGCAGGGCAAGGCAAAAAAATCATTGATCCCAAAATTGCGCCGATTCAAAAGATTTAGATGTAGGTAACAGCATGGTCATTACAACAGCAAAACCCACCAGTTTAGAATCATTTCTCGATTTACCTGAAACTAAGCCTGCTTCTGGATTCATTAATGGACAAATCACTCAAAAAACCATGCCCCAAGGTGAACATAGCCGATTACAGGTTAAATTATGTACAGATATTAACCAAGTTACGGAAACTCCAAAGATTGCCTATGCTTTCTCCGAGTTGCGGTGTAGTTTTGGCGGCGCTTCCATTGTTCCTGATATATCAGTATTCCGATGGGAGCGAATTCCACGTAATCCGTCAGGTCGGATTGCCAATCGATTTGAGCTTCATCCCGATTGGGCAATTGAGATCCTCTCACCAGATCAGCGACAGAATAAGGTCGTGGCGAATTTACTCCATTGCATCGAATATGGTACAGAGTTAGGCTGGTTGCTCGATCCTAAAGATGAAAATATTTTGGTGATATTCGGCGATCGCCGAATTCAGATTTTTGAAGGTTCGCAGTTTTTGCCTGTTTTGGGTGGTATCGATTTAAATCTGACACCCGCGCAGATTTTTGAGTGGTTAAGTTTTTAATAGATCTCACTAAAATACAATAAAAATTTCTTGCACGAAATTTTCACTATAATAATCTTGATTGAAGATGTTAGGATATTGAGGTGACGTTTTCTGTACTATAGATAGATTCTCATAATGTCCAAAAATTCTCTTCTAGTAACAAAGTTTTTAGTATGGTCTGTCACTGCAATAACTTCAATAATTGGAAGTAATGCCGCGATGTCCGATCCAGTGTTGATCGATCCCGCTCAGAGATGTCAGGAATCCGATTATATTGTGGGGGGGTAGCCTATGATTTCTGTCTTGAGCAACAAACTCTTGGATATATTGTAGTTTCGAGAGAAGCCAGTGAGAGATTGGAAAGACGGTATTCCGTTAGAGATACTTGCTCAGGTCTTCGAGTGGGTCAAGCTGTTTTACTAAACCTAGAAACAAATACTATTACTTCTAAAGCTTCTCTTGATTTTTCTTCTTCCAACAACGTATCTTCCAAACGTTCTGGGACATGCAAATCACCCACTGATTATTTTTTTAGAAATGGAAAGTGGGAACTTTGCAAGGGTAAAGCTAATCCTCGTCGCAAAAAATAAGTATAAAACAAGATAAATGAATCCTAAAATCGACTTGACTCGCCTTAAATGGACTAAAAATATCAACCATCCCGATTCAACTAAGTGGGCGCACACATATAGTGAAGTGCATTATTCTTCTCTAGTTCCCGAACTTAATTTGCACTGGAAAAAAGGATCGGAGGCAAATATTGAAAAGCCTAAAACTGGAGATATTATTTTGCTGCGTCAACGCACAAGAGTGACTCACTTGGTGATGATTTTGGATGAAGTGATTGGAAATAATCTAAATCCTAATGACGCATATCCGCTTTTTCGCCATGTTCAGGTGCTATGGCTGGCTAAAGAGCCTTGGGACAATGCACCTTATCAAGATGATGTCTTCGGATTTGACGTTAACTTGCGACATGGCAAAGCCGTACTACTCGATCACATTGAAGCTCTTACTGAAGAGTTTAAAGAACTTGGTGGACTCAAAGCATTTCAGAATCGAGTTGTAGAAAAGTTGGGATTGAAAACTGCGATCAATTAACCCTAATTAGCAAGATATTCTGTATGGATAGAATTCGCAAGATTCATACAGAATGTCTTTAAACTAGCATCGATTTAAGAAGGTACGGCGCTTTGTACTTTTGTGAAACCCAGAGAAATTTTTGAGAGCACAAAGCGCTATATTTAGGAGAAAATTAAAATGCACATCAACTATAGACTAAACGCGGACGAACTTGACAGCAACTTTCTAGAGAGCCTCAAAGCTGCTTTTCAGGGTAAATCAATAGAGATTATCGTGTATGAAAGCGATGAAACATCTTTTCTCTTAGAACATCCTACCAATAGGAAAAAGTTGCTTGCTGCGGTTGAAAATATTAAAAACCGTAACAACCTTGTCGAAGTTAGCTGGGATAGCATCTAATGAAACGAAGGATTTTATTTGAAGCAGATGCCTTTGCTGACTTCAACGAATGGGCAAAAATGGATCGCAAAATTTATAATAAAATCGTTGAACTGCTTAAAGATATTGAGCGATCGCCATTTTCAGGAATAGGTAAGCCAGAACCCCTCAAATATGAACTCAGTGGTTTCTGGTCGAGACGTATTAGTGATGAGCATCGGTTCGTTTATCAAGTTAGCGATCGCGAAATTTTAATCGCTGCTTGCAAAGGTCATTATGAATAGTAGGAACTCAGAGCAAAATCTAGACAAATAAAACCATGACCATTACACCTATAGCCCCTAAACCAGAAATAGCAACAGTAGCTAATCGTAACGCCGTACTTACTAATATTAGTTGGCAAACCTACCAAGCATTACTTGCTGATATTAGCGACCATCGCGCAACCCTCTTAACCTACGATCGCGGAACCTTAGAAATCAAAATGCCCTTAGAACTTCATGAAGCCATAAATAGAATCTTAGAAAGAATTATTGTGGCACTTACCGAAGAATTAGGACTAGATATCAAAAGCTTCGGCTCGACCATATTTAACCGCCAAGATTTACAAATAGGAATAGAGCCAGATTCTTGTTTTTATATTCAAAATGCCCATCTCATCCGCAGATTTCAAATTGATCTCGAAATAGATCCACCACCCGATTTGGTTGTAGAAGTTGATATTCATAGTTCTAGTACTCGTAGATTGCCCATATACCAAAAATTAGGCGTACCTGAACTCTGGCAATATAGCAGAATGGGTATAAAAATTTATCATTTGCAAGTAGATAAAGATAAGTATACGGAACAGCAATATAGTTCGACTTTCCCAATGATATCTGGTGAAGTTTTAGAAGATTTGTTAGCGAAGTCAGAGACAATGGGAGAGAATCAATTGATTCGTGAGTTTAAACAATGGATACAGCAGCAGTAGCTAATCGTAATGCCGTACTTACTGATATTAGTTGGCAAACCTATCAAACATTACTTGCTGATATTGGCGATCGCAATTCGGCTCGTCTAACCTATTAGTAAAAATTAATGAGTATCGGATCGGTTAGTCTTTTGAGTCAGCGATCGCGTGAAGCATAAGAAAAGGGCAAGTTAAAAAATTATTGATCTCAAAATTGCACCAATTCAGAAAATTTAAAAAGTCGTACACTGGCTCTCAACAAGTCTAAAACCCAGATAATTTATAAAAGCCCCGCTTCGCGGGGCTTTTATAAATTATCTGGGTTTGGTTGTTCGCAAAGCTCTGTAAAACAAGAGAGGATCGGCAAGCCGATCCTCTCTTGTTTTTAATTAATCTTCATCCTCAAACTCATCATCGTCTTCTTCCTCCTCGTCTTCAAACTCCACATCATCATCCACTAGCTCATCGTCAAAGCTGCGACGACTGCGAGGTTTATCGACAACACGGAGTGGCTCGATCCGAGGCTCAATGATTTGATAATTGCGAGCAGTATTGTCATCAATGATCACATCATCTGCTTCTTCGTTGTAGCCGAGATCTGGCTCATAGCCATTATCGACTTCAACAATTGGCGTATCGTAAGCATTAAAGCCAGTACCCGCAGGAATCAGACGACCGATAATCACGTTCTCCTTTAAGCCGCGCAACCAGTCAGACTTACCTTCGATCGCCGCTTCCGTAAGCACACGAGTAGTCTCTTGGAAACTTGCCGCCGAGATGAAGCTGTCGGTATTCAAACTTGCCTTAGTAATACCCATCAATACAGGCGTGTAGTCCGCAGGTGCGCCACCTGTAATG
>JAJAZG010000415.1 GCA_026785865.1 Pseudanabaena sp. CAN_BIN31 | reverse complement strand
TTGATTTAGGCTTTTCTGCTGTTTGATTGGCTCAATCTACAACTATGACTTGGATATAGCTGAGATTAACCAAACCCGTTACTCTACCATGAAATCAGTTCTGCAAGAGGTCTATTAACTGGTTTATTTGGAAGCTCTTAAAAACCTCACCCCTAGGCCTCTCCTTGCAAAGGAGAGGGGAACAAGAAACAACTCTAACTCACCTTCTCCTTGCAAGGAGAAGGGGTTGGGGTACGTGGTGCATTTTCTTTCCACGTAACATCAGTTATAATCTAAGCGATGCGATCGCAAAATGAGGTGGAACGATGGTTCAAACTGTAACTAAGCCACAATTATTGACTTTTGAGGAGTTTGTCGAGTGCAAATCAGAAGGCAAACTTTATGAACTATATGATGGGGTAATTGTTGAGATGCCACAGCCGTTAGGAGAACATGAGGATGTTACTAGCTTTTTAGCTGAGAAAGTCATGGTTGAATACCTGCGCTTAGGTTTGCCATATAGAATACCTAAAACCGTATTAGTTAAGTCTCCTGATGCAGAATCGGCTTACTCACCTGATGTTTTAGTTTTAAATCGTCCTAATTTGGTGAATGAGCCATTATGGAATAAGAAATCTACGGTGACTCAGGGGGCTTCGATTCCTTTAGTAATTGCAGTTGTGAGTAGTAATTGGCGAGTTGATTATTTAACTAAGCTCAAGGCTTATGAGGAGATCGGGATTCCTGAATATTGGATTGTTGATTATTTGGGAATTGGGGGGAGGATGTTTATTGGTAATCCGAAACAGCCAACGGTCTTAATTCATGAATTGATTGATGGGGAATATCAAGTGACGTTGTTTCGTGGTGACGATCTCATTGTGTCGTCAGCTTTGCCAGAACTGGAGTTAACGGCTAATCAGGTTTTTCAAGCAGTTTAATCAAAAGAAATCAAATAACGAAAAAGGTAAGGCGATCAACTCACCTTTTTTGTTACTTGGTTTGGGTAACTCGCCAGCTAAGTTTAAGATTAAACCAGAAGTTCCAAACTGTGACGATCGCGATCGCGATTAAGTTAGCAAGATTCTTATTAATTCCAAGATAATTATAAAGAAAATTGAGAATAATCAAGTTTAATCCGATGCCAATTAAACAAATAAGATTAAATTTCAAAAACCGCTTAATAAGCTTCTCCCAACCAGTTTGAAGGCTAGAAATATCCCGAAATGTCCAAAGATCGTTCCATAAAAAATTATTTAGAACTGCCACTTCAGAAGAAACAATTTTGCTGCTCGTCAAACCCCAGCCTAGCGTGCCCAACAAATAAAAGATTGACATATCCACAAATACGCCACTAAGACCCACAACACCATAGCTGATAAATCGTTTGAGAGGAACACTCAATTTTTCGCGGATTTTGGTAAGTCTGCCACGCGATCGCAATCGCAACAAATGCAAAATATAATCCACATATTGCCGCCAAGTGACTTTACTCTCGCCTTCCTGACGTTCTTGAAACACATAGCCAACTTCAGACACAATATCAATATTGCCGCGTCCAAGGACTTCAATCAAGATTTTGTAACCCAATGGATTCATCGGATAGTTGGCGATCGCGCTACGTCTCACCATAAAGTAACCACTCATCGGATCAGAAACTCGCCCAATCACACTTGGTAAAATCAGCAAGCCGATCATCTGCGCTCCTCGCGATAGCACCCGTCGCACAAATCCCCAATCGCTCACCCCACCACCTTCCACATGGCGACTAGCAACCACTAAATCGGCTCCCTTTCCCATCTGCTCTAACATCTTAATCAAGGTTTCAGGCGGATGTTGTAAATCTCCATCAATCACACCCAAAATTTCACCCTGAGAGGCTTGCCAACCGCGAATAACTGCTGTGGAAAGCCCTTTCTCCCCTTGACGACGCATTATTCGTAATTGCGGATAACTTGACATTAAATCTAGCCCAACTTGCCATGTCAAATCTGGACTATCATCATCAACAATGATTAGTTCATAGTTCTCATTAAAATAATTATTTAATAACTGAGTAAGAATCTCTACTAACTTCCCTAAGTTTTTACTCTCATTGTAAGTAGGGACAATTAAAGAAAATGCAACTAAATTTGCTTTGTCTGATATGACTCGATCTTGATCTCGAACAGAATCAACTTCTCCAGTGGATAATAATTGACTAACTTGAAAAGAACCAAGTGGAATAGGCGTAAGATTGTTTGGCATTGGTAAAATATTTTAATATGAGTAAATAATAAGTATCTTGGAGCGATCATATCTTAAGGATGAACTTGTCCCAAAATTGCACTTAAGCGATCGTAGTCATCTTTTAATAAAATGCTCAGCTTGCGCCCCGATTGGACTAGCCAATGGAGATCGCACTTCCTAACTTGATAGACATTGCGTAATACGGCGGCGATTAATTCATCAACTGGTGCATTAGTCATCTGGACTAGGGTTCTTAAAAAATTTAATTCTTCCGTAAAGTTTTCAATTTCTTCTTCTTCACAGGCATATACGGCTTGATGGATTTGCGGTGGTTGAGAAGGTAAATGTTGATAGATATTCCCGACTGAGCTAAAACCGAGTAGTACAACTTTGATTTCAGAACGGAGCATCGCAAAAATTTGTGGCTGCTGCTCTCGCAACTCTTGCAGACTGAGTCCTAGAGCAACAGCCCGATGGACAGAATCAATTGGGGCTGTGGTTGCATGATAGACCACACCATAGGAGATGATATCGCTATTTTCGTCCTGTTGTGACTTCACCCAACTACCAAATGCGGGCATCAATGGAAAATCTAAATTCTCAGGTTCGAGGCACTGCGCTAGAAACTCGGTCGATGACGTAGCGACAACTTCGGCAAGATGTTTGGGATGGCGATCGCGGTTAGATTGAGTAAAAGATAAAAGCATAGGTTCTTTGATATTCATTTTAACATTTAAATATCAAACAAAGCATCGGCGGCTCTTCGACCACCCCAACGTTCCACGATCAGATCATCGTAGCGATCGGCACTATTTAAAACTTCATCTAAGGCGAGTTTAAATTCATTTTGTTGACAAGAAGCACCCAGCAAAGTCACATGAAACTTAATATCTCCGTCATCTGCCATGCTAAATCCACCAAACCGAAAAATATCATTTTGCTTGAGTAGATAAAGCAATAAATCGGAACTAACCTCTACGTCAGTAGCAACATATGCCCAGATGTAAATGACAGATTCTAATTCACGAAAAGGTCTGATCTCGACAAGTATCGTTGCAGAGCCTAACTGTAAGCTAAAAATTGGATTTTGAGCGTGGGATACGCGATCGCAAATTTCAGGTAGCCATTCAACTACTTTTTGATAACAGTCATGCTGTGCTTCTGTTTGAAAATTCACGCCTGTAACTTACCACTTAATTAAGACCCCTATGAGTTTACCCCTACAGAAGCTACGAAGCAATCATACTCCACAGATTTAGCACTCAAAACCATTTCCTTGTAGCGATCGTCTGACTGGGATAATTATAATCACCTCAAACCGCACAATTTTATTTACCTACCTACCAAGCAACAGGTTTGAAATCATCATCATTCGCGATCGCGCTTTACTGGTAACAGACAATCTGAGCTTCACCAATTTTTACTTTTACTCCAAAAGTTGTCCATTCATGGGCTGATCTCGCTTTAAACCTCAAGAACTTACGGGGCTTTTCTCTAAATGTTCAGCAATCCAGCATTTGATAATAGACTGACGGTCTATATCCAGTCTTACAGACTCGCGATCTAACGCTGAAATCATCCACTGAGGCAAATTTACACTAACAGATTGAGTTTCCAAAGCGGGACGCTTCAATGTTGACAGATCAAATAAATCTAAAACATCCTCGCCATTATCAAACCTTTCATCTAATTCCCTAGCTTCCATACAGCTTCACCTCATTTTCTCGCGATCGCCTTACTGAGATAATTCTAACCACCTCAAACTGCACAACTTTATTTCCCTACAGCGACATCTGCATCCAAACTCACAACCTTTTTCACCTCAACACGACCAGCAAAACGATTAGGTTTAGCCTTGTGATAATCAAAAATATATTCAGGTAAAAGTTCATCATCAGAACTTTGTCGATTTTTAGAGCAATTTCTCTTCATGATCTATGATCTTCGTACTCTTTTTGATGTGCTAAGCAGACTCTAGTAATCCGAAGTATTAAAGAAAACAATCATTAGGATAATTGTAAAACTTGAGGCATCGGCAACGCTTTACCTAATATTTTGTAATCTTCGATTAAGAGTTCCAGCACCTCCTCTGCATTAGCGATCGCCTCTGCATAGGTATCACCATGCGTAAAATATCTCTGCAAAGCATTAGCAAACTCAGGCAACTCCACAAGATAGCAATTGTCTTCATTCGACCAAATAATATTAATGCGATATCTATGATTCATTAACGTTTTTAACCTATATCTGTGTATCGATTTTTTTAGAATATTGTAAAATAATTATGAATAATTTGACATGACAGATATAGTATATAAGAGTTATAAACATGACAGAGTTCAAAGATGTAGTTGAAGCAGTAATGACCATTATTGCTGGAATTATGGGTGTTTTGGCGGGGTCATTATCAGCTTTTACCGTATTTGTGATTGGTGCTATTACTGCTGGTGGCATTGATGGTGTAACG
>JAJAZG010000414.1 GCA_026785865.1 Pseudanabaena sp. CAN_BIN31 | reverse complement strand
TTTTCATTATTATCTTGTTATCAAAAATGCTGGGGCGCACGCGGGGGGGTGGCTAAATATCATAAGATTTAGCCTTGCGGCCATCCCCGCCGCACTGCTAATTCTTTCACTGAGAAGGGAGTACCTGCTTATATAAAACAGCATAAAATATCCATAAAAGTAGGAGCGAAAGCATGAAATGGGATGAAATGCGTGAGAGCGACAATGTGGAAGATGAACGCGGTGGTTCATCTAGTTCATCACCTGTTGGCATGATGGGCGGCTTAGGTGTTGGTGGCATGGCGATCGCCTTAATTGCGGGTCTAATTTTTAAAGTCGATGTCACCCAAATCTTGAGTTTTTTATCGAACAATAAGGCTGCACCCGCACCTCAAGCACTAGTCAAACAACCAATCAAAGATCGTGATTCCGCCTTTGTTAAATCTGTTCTCGGCGATACCGAAGATACTTGGAATCGCATCTTTAAACAACAACTAAAAACTAACTATCAAGCGCCCAAATTAGTCCTATTTGATGGTTCCGTAAATTCGGCATGTGGATCTGCTAGAACTTCGTCAGGTCCTTTTTATTGTCCTGCTGACCAAAAAGTTTACTTAGATATGGGTTTCTTTAAATATCTAGAAGCTACGGCTGGCAACGATGCTGACTTTGCGCGAGCCTACGCGATCGCCCATGAAGTCGGACATCATATTCAAACTTTGCGTGGTACTTCAGCTAGTGTCAGACAGTTAAAGGCAAGTTCTAGTAAAGCCAAAGCCAATGAGCTTTCGGTACGCCAAGAGCTTCAAGCTGATTGCCTAGCAGGAGTTTGGGGACATTCCACCTCTCAGCGTGGTTTGATCTCTGATCAAGATATAACTAAGGCTCTGAACACGGCGACTCAGATTGGTGATGACTATTTGCAAAAACAATCAAAGAGTGGTCATGTGATTCCAGACTCCTTTACTCATGGAACTTCTCAACAACGGGTAACTTGGTTTAAGCGTGGTTTGGAAACAGGCAATATCGATCAGTGCGATACGTTTAATACTAACCAACTATAAAGAAGGGGCGCTTGGCAGCTTGTAAAAATAAGTTGTTCGCAATGGCAATTTCCCATGGTCTTAACAAGGGGCTTAAGCCCCTTGCCTGTTCAAGTTGTCTAGCGCCCCTTCTTTATAGCTCCTGATCAGTCCATGATTTAGGATCTTCTAATGGTTCTAAATGCGTGAAAACATTCATGTTGGGCAAAGCTTGACAGATCGCCGACTCAATTTCTTCACACAAATCATGTCCCTGCTGCACAGTCCAAGCCCCTGGAACCAAAATATGAAAAGAGACAAATCTCATTGTGCCAGCCATTCTGGTGCGAATAGCGTGAAACTGCACTTGTTGGCGATCGTAAGGAGATAGAATTTCGTTGATCATTTGCCTCTCTACTAAAGGGATAGAAGCGTCCAAAAGCGCCGAGCCGCTTTCCTGTATCAGTTTTACGCCAGCCCAAACAATATTTGCCGCCACTAATAGGGCAATCAAAGGATCGAGAATTAACCAGTTTGTGACTGAAACTAATAATATGCCTAGAATTACGCCTACGGAAGTCCATACATCAGTTAGTAAATGATGAGCATCGGCACGCAAGGTAATCGAGTGCAGCCGTTTTCCTGCTTTGAGTAATACTAGGGCAAGTCCTCCATTTATGGCTGATGCTATTAAGGAAAGTACCAAACCTAAACCAAGCTGTTCCACTGGTTGCGGATTGAATAGTCTGGGGATCGCCGCGATCGCAATTCCCACTGCCGCCACTAAAATTAATGCGCCTTCAAATCCACTAGAAAAATATTCAGCTTTAGAATGTCCATAGGCATGTTCTTCATCTGGTGGTTTAGCTGCCTCGGTTAAAGCCCACACTGCTCCGATCGCCGCGATTAGATTAACCCCCGACTCAAGGGCATCGGATAAAAATCCAACCGAATTAGTTAAAAGATAAGCGCCTAATTTTAACGCGATCGTCAGGAGTGCGGCTCCGATCGAAAGAAACGCATAAAAACGAGCGGATTTATTTTGCATATCGCATTCTTTGAAAACAGGTAGTTAAGCCCAAAACTAAAAAAATAAGCTGCGCTATCAGCCTGCTCAAATTGTAACGGTAACTACAAGCTTTATCGAAATGGCAGCCTAGCGATCTAGATAATTTTTTGAAAGGGCTGCTTTGCAGCCCTTTCAAAAAATTATCTGGGTTCTAGAACGTTTGATAGAGTATAAAGGTCTAAACCCAGTAACCATTGACGTAACTCTTATGCAATTAGAGAAACAGCTAGAACCAAAGGAAGAGGCTTTGCCCGATGAGCTATCTGATTTCTCCGATGATCGCCCTAAGAAAACGTTCATGGGACATTGGGGATGGCGCATTGCCATACTGCTGATATTAATTGCCGTGGGTGGTGGTGGCTACTATGCCTACACGCAACTGACAGCACCAGCAAATAATAAAGAAACCCGTAAACGCGATCGCGTAGTTACGATTAAGCGCACTGATTTACCGATTATCGTCACTGCCAATGGGACGATTCAGCCTGAAAAGTCGATTAACGTTAGCCCTAAAAGCTCTGGCAGACTCAAGAGCCTCCTCGTCAAAGAAGGGCAATCTGTGAAAGAAGGGCAGATTCTCGCCTATATGGATGAGTCAAATACAATCGGTCAAGTCACCCAAGCTGATGGACAACTGGCGGCGGCTCAGGCTAGTCTCGATCTTTTAAGAGCAGGCAATCGTTCGCAAGATATTGCCCAAGCTCAAGCAAATTTGACCAATGCTCAAGCGACGCTCGAACAATCAGATATCGTCTATCGCCAAAATCAACAACTTTATAAAGAAGGGGCGATCGCCTCGCGGGATCTCGATGCTTCAAGAAACACGATGGAAGCAAATCGCGCTAAGGTCACTCAAGCTAGAGAAGGTTTATCTTTGCAACAGGCGGGGTCGCGTCCTGAAGAAGTTGATCGCGCTGAAGCGCAAGTAATTGCGGCGGCGGGTTCTCTCCAAAGTGTGCAATCTCAATTGGAAGATACAATAATTCGCGCTCCCTTTGATGGTGTGGTATTGCGAAAATATGCTGATCCTGGAGCATTTGTGACTCCCACTACTTCGAGTAGTTCTGTCAGTTCGGCAACTGCTTCTTCGATTCTGGCTCTAGCTAATAATAATCAAGTCGTGGCAAATGTGGCTGAGGCGAATATTGCTCAGATTGCGATCGGACAGGAAGTAACCCTCCAAGTGGATGCTTATCCTAATAAAAAATTTCGCGGTCGGGTCGTGACGATCTCTCCTCAAGCGATCGTTACTCAAAACGTCACCAGCTTTGAAGTGAAAGCAGAAATCACTTCCAAAGATAAGCAAATGTTGCGATCGGGCATGAACGCTAGTTTGGAGTTTAAAGCGGGTCAACTCAAAGATGTGCTAGTTATACCAACTGTGGCGATCGTGCGACAACAGGGTGGCACAGGCGTATATGTCAAGACCGATCAAAGTGAAACTCCTGTATTTACCACGATTGAAACTGGTGTCACTGTCGATGACAAAACCGAAGTTAAGTCGGGCTTGACAGGTAACGAGAAGCTATTTATTTCCTTCCCTGAAGGCTCACGTCCACGCTCTAATCCTAGCGGTATTCCAGGATTAGCACCTTCTCCACAGCGAAGTCGTGGTTAAGTTATGCAAACTTCAAAATCATCATTAAAATCACGCATCCAAGTTACAAAAGTTCCATTTACCGAAATTCTGACAATGGCATCAGAATCTTTATGGAATAATCGATTGCGAACGGCTCTAACGATGCTGGGCGTAATCATTGGCATTGCCGCCGTGATTGCGATTACATCAGTTGGACAAGGTATTCAGAAAGCAACAGAATCCCAATTACAGGCGCTGGGTACAAATTCAATTAATGTCCTCACTGGTTCGGCGCGAACAGGTGGTATCAATCAGGGCGGCGGCTCCGCTTCCACATTGACCCTACAAGATGCTCAGACCGTGGCAAAAGCACCTGCGGTGAAGTTAGTCTCGGCATATTTGCAGCGCAGTCGGCAGGTCTCGTATGGCAATCAAAATACTTTTACAACCATACTCGGTACAGATGTTAACTATGCGTCGATTAGAAATACTTTCCCTGTCGAAGGACGATATTTTGAGCAGGAAGATATTGATAATGCTAAATCCGTGGTTGTGCTGGGATCGAAAGTTCGTTCTGATTTGTTTCGTCGTAGTAATGCGATCGGTGAACGAGTTCGCATTCAGGGTGAACAGTATCAGATAATTGGGGTGATGGAAGTAAAAGGGGCTTCAGGCGGTTTCGATCAGGATGATCGCGTCTATATTCCTCTCAAAAATATGTCAGCGCGGATAGTTGGCAATAATGCTTTACAAGGTATATCTGTAAGTGGATTTTGGGTACAGGCTCTTGATGAGACAGAACTTGAAGCTGCCCAATTTCAATTGACTAATCTCTTACGATTGCGACATAAGATTTTCCCACCACAGCCTGATGATTTTCGGATCGTTAACCAAACAGATATTGTTAGCGCCTTTACAAATATTGTCGGCTTGTTAACGCTGATGGTTGGCGCGATCGCCGCGATATCTCTCATCGTTGGCGGCATTGGTATTGCCAATATCATGCTAGTTTCGGTGGTGGAACGCACTCGTGAAATCGGGGTCAGGAAAGCATTAGGGGCAACGCGATCGGCGATTCTCAGTCAGTTTTTGACTGAGGCGATTCTGGTTTCAGGGCTTGGCGGTGTGATTGGTATTGGGTTAGGTGTGGCGATCGCCTATGGTTCGGCGACAATTTTTCAATTTCCCTTTTTGGTTTCGATCTGGTCAGTGGTTGCAGGTTTTGGCTTATCGATGGTTGTGGGATTGGTGGCAGGAGTGATTCCTGCGCGAAGTGCCGCTAAGTTAGATCCTATTCAAGCTCTGAGAAGTGATTAGTAGCTAACCCCGCACGCTCTATGACGGGGCTTTTTTGACCGAACTGTAAGCTTGCGATTTTGCTCAGGGTTACTTTTTTGGGCGATCGCTAAGCGCTCAAGCTGTCGAAAATATGTTGGAAAAAGCTGTGCATAGCGAATTTCAGGATTGTTAAGTATTGATTCAAAAGATTACGCTTCGTATCTAGGCAGAGCTTACAAGAACGTATGTATGTTATGTTCTATATCGAAAGTCATAGAAACGACTTATCTAATCTATATATAAATATAGACCGATCTTAAAAAATTCGTATTCAGTTTACATCCAGATATCAAATGAGAGGTAACGCGGTGATTGGCAATAACTCTGTAGCATTCAAACAAATCGGTGTCCAAGGCGATCTGAGTGAATATGTCGCACATCTACAGTTACACATGGCTTTGCAAGCGCGTAACCTCGTCCCAAATTTGAGCGGCGATCGCACTCCAGATAGTCGCAGCAGAATGCTATCGAGTACCCAAGCTGATTTCGAGAGATTAGCTTCTCGCTTATAAAATCAAGTTTATGTCAAAAAAAAGAATGCGCGACGCGCATTCTTTTTTTTTTGGATATAAACAAGGGGCTTAAGCCCCTTGTCTGTTAATTTTTGGCACAATAGAAAAGTATGCTCAAAACAAGTCAGAATTGCTGACCTGTTTTGATTTAAAAAGCTATTTTGAGGTGTCATGCAAGCTGAGACGTTAGATTTGTTGGAATGGAATCGTTTATGTCAGCATTTATCAACATTTACAACGACGAAGCTGGGCGCGATCGCATCGGCGCATTTGCCAATACCCGATCGCTATGAAGATACTTTAGAGTTGCTAACTCAAACTAAAGAAGCTTACGCACTTGAAGAGAAAAATGCAGGTGTATCTTTAGATGGGATTCAAAATATTACCAATTCGGTGCTGCGAGCGGAAAAACAGGGGATTTTGTCAGCGCTAGAACTATGGGCGATCGCGACAACTTTGGCAGGAGCGCGAAACCTGCGTCGTCAGTTAGACAATGCTGATTATTGTCCGAATTTACAAATACTCGCCAGTGAGTTGCGGACTTATCCTGATGTTGAGCAGGAAATTTATCGCTGTGTTGACGAAAGCGGTAAGGTTCTTGATCGCGCCTCAGTGCGTTTAGGTGAGATTCGTCATGAATTAACCTCGGTGCGCGATCAAATTATTACAAAGCTGCAAAATATCATGCAGCGCAATGTTAGCTCGTTGCAAGAGCAGATTATTACCCAACGTAGCGATCGCTATGTGCTGTCGGTAAAGTCGCCACAACGAGATCGCGTTCCAGGCGTGATTCACGACACTTCCAGCACTGGCATGACCCTGTTTGTCGAACCGAACTCAATCGTGCAGTCCAATAATCGCTTGCGCCAACTCTCAAAAATGGAACAAGCCCAAATCGAGATTATTCTGACGGAACTTAGTGCCAAAATTACGGCGATCGCTGAAGATTTGCAAAGATTACTAATTATTGTCACCAAGATCGATCTTGCAGTTGCGCGTGCGCGTTATGGCTATTGGTTAGGGGCAAACCCGCCGCATTTTCTAAATAATGATGCGATCACTTTACGCCAGTTGCGTCACCCTTTGCTGGTATGGCAACAGCGAAATGAAGAAGGTCGCGAAGTCGTCCCTGTTGATGTCTTGGTTGCACCGCATATTTCCGTCGTTGTAATTACGGGGCCAAATACTGGCGGCAAAACTGCAACTTTAAAAACTTTCGGACTAGCCGCCCTGATGGCAAAAGCGGGAATGTTCATTCCTGCCAAAGAACCTGTGGAAATGCCTTGGTTTGATCTCGTGCTTGCCGATATTGGTGATGAGCAATCCTTGCAGCAAAATTTATCGACTTTTTCAGGGCATATTCGCCGTATTGGTAGAATTCTGGATTCGCTTTCGCCCCAATCTCTAGTTCTGTTAGATGAAGTGGGCGCAGGTACTGACCCATCGGAAGGCAGTGCGATCGCTACAGCTTTATTAGAATATCTCGGCGAACACACAAAACTAGCGATCGCCACCACCCACTTCGGCGAACTCAAAGCTCTGAAATACCAAAATCCAAAATTTGAAAATGCTTCGGTTGAGTTTGATGATGCTTCTCTCGCGCCGACTTATCGATTGTTATGGGGAATTCCTGGCCGATCTAATGCCTTAGCGATCGCGGGTCGGTTAGGCTTGCCCCAAGATATTATTGACGCAGCGCAAGTGCGGGTGGGTATCGGTTCCACGGAAATGAATGATGTAATTGCCGAGCTAGAAGCACAACGCCGCGAACATACTCAAAAAACGGAAGCCGCCGCCAATTTACTGATCGATACCGAACGTTTGCATGGTGAAATTTTGGATCGTGCTGAAAAAATGCGATCGCAGGCCAAAGAACTACGCGAACGTCAAGAAAAAGAGGTAAGTGCGGCGATCGCCCAAGCTCAAAAAGAAGTGGGGCGCGTGATCCGTAAATTGCAAAAAGGTGAACAAATGGGTGAACAGGTGGCGGCTGATGTGCAGCGCACCGAACAAAGACTCGAAGAACTCACGAAGCGCCATATCCCGATCGTCCCTGAGCCAAAAGTCGAGGTGCAGTTAAAAATCGGCGATCGGGTTCGGATTCCCAAGTTTGGCAAGATTGCTAAAGTGATGACTGTTCCTAATAGTTCTGGCGAATTTTCAGTACGTCTTGGACATATGAAGCTTTCAGTTAGCCTCAGCGATATCGAAATTATCAAGTGAGAAAATTATGACAAATTTTGATTACGATTTATTTGTAATTGGTGCAGGTAGTGGCGGACTTGCGGCCTCAAAACAAGCCGCCGCATTTGGTGCAAAAGTAGCGATCGCTGAAGGCGACTTGGTTGGTGGTACTTGTGTCATTCGTGGCTGTGTTCCTAAAAAATTGATGGTTTATGCATCACATTTCTTGCATTTGTCTCAAGAAGCGGCGGGCTATGGCTGGGATATTCCTGAAGGTGAATTTAATTGGGACAAACTCCGCGATGCTATTCAAGCAGAAGTATCACGGCTCAATAAACTGCATATTAGTTTTCTCGAAAAAACTAATGTCGAGCTAATTTCGGGATTTGCCAAATTTGTGGACGCGCATACTGTGGCAGTAGGCGATCGCCTATTCACTGCCGAACGCATCCTGATCGCTGTCGGTGGTGAAGCTTCTAAACCAAACTTAGCAGGCCTGGAATATGCAATCACTTCCAAAGAAATGTTTTTGCTACCCAAATTTCCGCAGCGCTTTGCCGTGGTTGGTGGCGGTTATATCGGCACAGAATTTGCAGGAATCATGCGCGGATTAGGGGCAGATGTGACGCAAATAATTCGCGATCGTCATATTCTGCGTGGCTTTGATGAGGATGTGCGAACCAATGTCCAAGCAGGGATGATTAATCATGGCATTAATTTTTATACCTGCATTGACAGCGACTCATTCACGATTACAAAACACGATCACGCTCTAGCGGTTAATTTTAATGATGCTAATGGCAATAAGCAAACCTTAGAATTCGATGCTGTTTTAGCCGCGACAGGTCGCAAACCCAATCTCGCGCCCTTAAGTTTGGAGCGAGCAGGAATCGAAGTTGTCAATAATGCGATCGCGGTCACAGAAGATAGCTGTACTAATCAACCGCATATTTATGCGATCGGTGACTGCACCGATCGCGTGAATCTCACACCTGTAGCGATCGCTGAGGGTCGCGCTTTTGCCGATACCATTTACGGACATACGCCCAGATTGATCAGTCATACCAATATCCCCTCCGCCGTATTCTCCCAACCCGAAGCCGCCTCTGTGGGCTTATCTGAAGCAAAAGCAAGAGCGTTATATGGCGATCGGGTAAAAGTCTATAAAACCAAATTTCGCCCGATGTATTACGCGATCGCAGGTGGCGAGGCAAAAACGATGATGAAACTAATCGTGATTGGGGATGAAGAGCGCGTTTTAGGTTTGCATATGGTGGGCAAAGATGCTGCGGAGATCATTCAAGGCATGTCCTTAGTCGTAACGATGGGCGGCTGCAAAAAAGATCTCGATAACACCATGGCAATGCACCCAACTGCTGCCGAAGAATTTGTCACAATGTAGTAGTTATAGCTGCCGCCACTTGTGCTGCCATAAGACCCAGATAATTTTTTGAAAGTGCCGTGAAGCGGCACTTTCAAAAAATTATCTGGATTACTTAAACCCTGTAAAACAAAACCCAAGAAAGTGGGAGGCGGTGCTTCGCAC
>JAJAZG010000413.1 GCA_026785865.1 Pseudanabaena sp. CAN_BIN31 | reverse complement strand
TTCATGGTAGAGTAACGGGTTTGGTTAATCTCAGCTATATCCAAGTCATAGTTGTAGATTGAGCCAATCAAACAGCAGAAAAGCCTAAATCAAGCCAACCCATAACTGTATCACGTTTTGAGTTCTGCAAGAGGTCTATTCAGTTAGAGACTTTAAAGGAGACTGAGATTGAGTCATAGTCTAATAACTTGGCTGAAATCTCAATAGTTCCGATAATACATTCAGATTTAGCTGCTCAGTATATGACTTTTTCCGCCGTTGCCAAGTCTCATAAATCCCCTTCCATCGGCTAAAATCTGTACGAGTCTCATCATACTCATCATATTCTGCAAGGATTCCAGACATTAATGCCTTATAAAAATCTTCGCTCAAAACCCCATACTTCTCCTCATAAAGAGTCAAGCGACGCTCTAACAGTTTCATTTCAACAACGAGTTCATGAATTGTCATAAGAGATTTTGTTAAACAAAACAACTAAAAAACTAGCATTTCGCATTCCTATAACTCAATGTTAGCTCACCCTCAACTGTTTTTCCTTGTCTATCCTTGGTTTGTTATGTGCCAATGTTTTATAACAGACGATCGCAGTTTGAATATGCTTTGCGATCGCATTGTAGCTGTGATGATAGGCGATCGCCAATTATGGCAAATTGATCTCGCCAATAAATTAAAAAGAAAAGGCAATACTTTATATCGCCTTAACTACCTACTCCCTTCCCAGTGAAAGATTAGACGTTGCGTTGCGGCGCTCCGCGCCGCTAATTCTTGGGTTTTAATGTCTATTTTTATACTGGGAAGGGAGTATTTCTTATTTTTTGGAAGATTTAGTCGATTTTTCGACTGGAATTTGGACTTCGACGATCGCTTCAGTGACAGGCTCCTCTACATTTAGAGCTTCAGGTAAAGTATCACTGATAATTTCAATAGGAGATTCAACAGTCGCTTTGACTTCTGAATTTGGGGACTTTAATGCTTCATCGAGAACTTGACGCGCATTTTCAGCTTGCGATCGCGCATCCAAAAATTTCATATTAAGCTGCGCGAAACTTTTAAGGACTTTAAAGCCTTCCTTAAGGTTATTAATTTGCTCCTCAGAGACGATCTCGTCGCTAAACAAGATGTCAATCTGCGATCGCACCTGCATCGCATCGGAACGTAATTCTTGAGTTTTAATTTTCAAGGTAGCAAGGTTATTGAGGACTTGAACTGCTTGGGTAATCGGATCTTCGCGCTCTTCAGACATAGCAAGCTCTTTGATTTCGATGAATTGGTCAGGACTAAAGCCATCAGCAAGATCGGTGTCGAGTTTGCCTGAGTCCATTAATTCCATCAGTTCTGCCATCGCCTTTTCGCGTGCTTTTGGCGAATCTTTACCAGCAACGGTCAGGACAACTTCGGGGCTTTGGGCAAGTGTATAACGCGCCATAATTTTTTAATATCTTGATAGTCACTAACGATATTACAGCTTTCATGCAAAACTTTTAAGTATAATAAAACCCAAAGCTGTAGCGCACGCGCAGCGTGCGCTACAGCTTTTTGAACTACTTAAAAATTTTATGTGAAAGGAACTGGTATTTGCAAATGAATTACTTCTTGCGATCGCGGATGTACAAAAGTTAGCTCACGCGCATGAAGATGTAGGCGATCAGTTGCAGCACGACAACCATAAAGGCGATCGCCTAAAATCGTCAGCCCTAAACCTCGCGGATCGGCAGCATGAACTCGCAATTGGTGCGTGCGCCCCGTCAAGGGAACAAATTCAATTCTTGAATAGTGGGCTTCATGTCCTACTATTTGAAACTCAGTAACGCTAGGCTTACCACGCTCAAAATCAACCTGTTGATAGGGGCGATTTTCAGGATTACCCCACAATGGCAAATCAATCACACCGCGATCTTTCTCGCATTTTCCCGATAGCAATGCTTCATAGACCTTATGGATTTTTCTTTGTTGAAATTGCTGATGCAGATTACGAAGAGAATCAAGATCGCGAGCAAATAATAAAATCCCTGATGTTTGGCGATCAAGGCGATGGACTGGATAAAGTGATATTGTATCGCCAAAATACTGACATAAACGGCTGTAAACACTATCCTGAGTATCAAGATAGCGACCGGGGACAGATAGTAAGCCTGCGGGTTTTGCGATCGCAATTAGATATTCATCTTCGTAAATAACTGGAAGAGATCCCCCTAAATCCCCCTTAAAAAGGGGGACTTGTATTTCTTCCCCCTTAAAAAGGGGGATTTGCTCTTGTTCCTTTTTAAGAGGATCGGGAAGCGATCGCCTTCCTGACAATAAAAATCCCATCAAAGGCTGACACCGCTCCACACAAGCACCATAAAACTCACCCTGAACTTTGTATCCGTCAGGCGAGGGCTTTCCGTACCAAAATTCTGCCATTGCTAGAGGTGTGAGATTATTCGTCGCTGCATAATCCAATAACTTCGGAGCGCAACAGTCGCCCATTCCCGTTGGCATCGCTCCTTCTGTAATCAACTGCCGCAGCGATCGCGTTTCCCCTGCAAAATTAGTCAAGACATAGGCCTGATGCATCTGTGTTTGCAAAGTTCGGGATAGTTCTCGACGTTCTTGTTTAAGAAAAATCATTTGAGCATCAGCTTTAGCGATCGCCTCTTTTAACGGTAATAAAGCTAGATCGCGATCGCGTTTAAAATCACGCCTTGCCATCTTTTCGAGTTGACTTTCTCGATCTAAATCTTGGGAATTTATCTCCTCATTTAGCGATCGCTTAACTTGTCGATGTTGTTTAGAAATTTGATGGCGATCGCGTAAAGCTTGTAATTGAGATTCATATTCTGGCGACCTTCGCGCGTATTCTAAACGTTCAGGAATTTGGCTTAATGCAATCAGTTCTTGCTTGATCGTAGCTAGTTTATTCAGGGCGATCGATTCTGCCATTGCGACCTTTTCCCGTCCTGCAATTTTGGGAACCCATCCTATGATTTGACTTTCTCCATTTAGCAATCCTGAAAAAGCTTTGAGAATTATCTGTTCTCCCGTTGCCGATTCTGTTAATAAGATTCCATACATTTTTCCTTCAGTGGAAATAGTTTGAGCGAGTTCTTGCATCAAATCTTTGGCGATCGCCTCAACCTGTAAAGTTCTCGGCAATCGCAATCTTTCGCCACTGTAAGGACAAATGCCCTCATACCAATAGGTTACTTCTTGATTTTTATTCATCTTAAAACTTTAAATCAAAGCCGAAAAGGTAAGGGCGGCGCGATGCGCCGCCTTTACCTTTTCGGCTAATGAAAACAATTAGTACGAAGTACGGGTTGCGTTATCATACTTTGCTGCTAGTATGTGTGCATCAAATTTGAAAATCAAAAAGTGAGCTAGCAATAGCCGTGACCGTGCAGCTTCCTCCCCTTCCCGAAATTCATCACCCTAAAATTCAGGCGCTTTTTCAGAAAAGCGATCGCGAACTCGTGACGCTATTTCAAAGACATCCTGAAGAGGGTCAATATTTTGCCGCGATTTTTTGTCGCTATGGACAAGTGCTATATACCCTGATTGGTACGGCCACGCGATCGCCAGTGCAATCAGATTATTTATTCGTAAAAACTTGGGAATATATTTACCACGAAATGCGAGTGCTAGATTTGCGGGTAACTAAGCCGCACCTATCCTTGCAAAGCTGGCTAATTAATATCGCTGCAATGATGATCAATCGCGCCGAAGTGCCACCTGTTGAAGATATTCAATATTCGCTAAAAGATACACCGCCCGTATTTTGGTGCTACCTTAATCAAGGTCTGAATCAAATGGCTGGCAACTTGCGTCTGATACTATTGTTGTCCCAAACTTTTCATTGGAGCCATACGCGCATCGCCGCTTATTTACATGCTGAAGGCGAAAACATCTCTGCTAGTGATGTTAAGCAGCTTCTAGTTAAGGCTTATCATGCCCTAGAAGAAGCCCTTCCCGAAGACATTCGAGACATTTACCTAGCTCAACCCGCCGTTACTGCCTGAGGTAAAGATTATGCAAACATTGAGTCCCACCATCTCTCCAACTATTTCCAAAACAGCCAACCACAGAGTCACTGACATAGAGACTGGCTCTCTGCTATCAGCGATCGCTCAATCATCAGTCTTGCAAACAGCGTTGACTGAGTTGGATGCGAACCTCAATGACGAGCTAGATCGTTATCGCCACTGGCAAGCCAACGGTCAAACAATTTCTTACCTCAATCCCTTCAGACCCCGCGCCATCTCGACTCAATCGATCTGGACATCGCCCAGTTTGTCAGATGCACTATTACCGATTGAGCCGATCGCCGAAACTAATAGCGATCGCCGAACTATCCAAATGCCGATGATGCCAGCCATGGGGAAAATATCAGCATCAAGTCCATCGATAAGCCCACCAATAAATATATCTACAGCCGAGTTACATAATTTTAGAGGGTTAGAAAATCTCCACAGCCTAGAAAACTTGGAAGATACCGCCTACGATCAAGATAGGAATGGCTATGGCAATTCCACAATGGGTCTCAACTCGGCAAAAGTGCCTGAACGCGATGATGATGAGATTTTACAAAGCTTTGCCAATGATTATGGCGATCATTATCAAGACTCCATCGATCAAGATCAAGAAGTTGCATACCCAATTCCCAGCGCACCAAACGAAAAAAGTGGCTTACGCAGTTTGATGAATCCTGTGGGGATTATTTCGCTGTTATTATTGCTCTGCTCTAGTGCAGCGATCGGCTATCTTATGGTCGATCCATCTGGTGTGATGAAACTTTTCAAACCTGAAGCACGCCCAAAGTCTTCTCAAGCTGATGGGAAAAATTCAGATTTAGGCAGCGATATTAATTTGCAAAATCAGCAAAAAGCGAGTGACTCCTTGAGTTTTGTACCTTTTGCATCTGATAAAACTCAGTCAAATCAAACAATTGACGGCTTGACTAAAAATAATAAAGCGCTAACTAATTCCCCCAAAAACCTATTAGCCAATCCATCAACAAAGTCATCATCTTTATTTGCACCAAGTAGTACCTTTGTGCCAAGTACACCCTTACGCACCTTGCCATCAACTGCATTTCCTTCAATTTCAGTCGCACCGCTACCACCAGCTTTAGCACCCTTAGAGCGTAGCTACAGTCCACCTGCGGCTAGAGAATCTGCTCCTGCGACCTCCTATAGTCCACCGCGCAGTTCAACTAACAGGTCTAATAGTCCAGCAAAGCCGACCACTGCTGTTGATGCTCCTAGCGTTCCCGCCTATGTTGCTCCACGCAGAAATACTGCGGTGAAGTATGCTGCGCCCTTGTCATCCGCTCCTGACTCATCGACTGCAAGTGTATCTCCTGCTCCAAGTAGCTATCGTGTGGTTGTAGAAACTAACTATGCTGCTAGCGCTCAACAAGTGTTCAAAGATGCGTATGTGCGCCCAAGTGACGGACAAGTGCAAATTGGTGCTTACCGAGATCCTAGTGCGGCTCAAAACCGCATTGAGCAATTGCGCCGTCAAGGTATTCCTGCCAGAATTGAATAAATTCCGTAATACATTTCACGTTCTCGCAAAATAGCCGTGATATAGTTTTCCCTAATTAAACCGTTATCATCCCAATAAAATGTCTAAGGTCAAAATTGCGTCCACTGCTGATATCAATGCTGGTAAAGTCCTGAAAGCTAAGGCTAATGGACAGACTGTCCTCGTTGCCAAAGTTGGCGACAAATATTGCGCGATCGCCAATAAATGCCCTCACTTTGGACTACCCATGGCTAAAGGCAAATTTGAAAACGGCGTGATTACCTGCCCCTTTCATGGTTCTAAGTTTGAAATTTGTACTGGTAAAAATGTTGAATGGGTAGAATCCTTTGTGGGTATTCCATTGCCTGATTTTGCGAAGAACATGATGGCTATGGGCAAAGGACCGACTGATGTGGCAAATTTTGCGGTCACTCAAGAAGGTGTAGATCTTTTTATTAATGTCTAACGTGATCGCTACGATCTCCTAAAAAAGCACCCTAATCAACTAATTGGTTAGGGTGCTTTTTTATTTAGACAATGGGCTTAAGCCCATTGCCTCCCACGAAAAAGCGATCGCCCCACAAAGATGTTTTAAGATCCTTTAAAATAGAATAATGCTCAGATTTTCTGTCTATTTTTTAAATATTTTCAAAGCTAATGCCAAGTTCGACACATTCACCCGAAGCCATTGATCGCATTGTCCAGCGATTTAAAAGGCTTACCGATCCCAAACAACGTTACGAACAATTGATTTTATATGGTAAAAAGCTAGCCGAATTTCCAGAAGTGCTTAAAGTACCTGAAAATAAAGTGCAGGGATGTGTTTCGCAGGTATTTGTGGTCGCCAAGCTAGATGAGAATGAGCGAGTTGTGTTTGCTGGTGACTCTGATGCTTTGATTAGCAAAGGTTTTGTCGGTTTGCTGTCTTTGTGTATGGGTGGTTTGACTCAAAAAGAGATTGAGTTGCTCACGCCTGATTTCATTAAAGATACAGGTTTAGTCGCGAGTCTTACGCCTTCGCGTGCCAATGGTTTTTATAACGTGTTTAACAAAATGCAACAGCAAGCGATCGCGATTGAATTGCCCAGTGTTAGCTAATCTCAGGGAACAAGGGGCTTAAGCCCCTTGCCTTCTTTAAACGCACGCTGTGCGTGT
>JAJAZG010000412.1 GCA_026785865.1 Pseudanabaena sp. CAN_BIN31 | reverse complement strand
GTAGAGATCGTATTTCACCTATATTTTGAAAAAGGTAGTTGGCAACTTGCCATTAATCCAGCCCTGAAAATTTTGAAAAGTGGCGATCGCTGATATAAACTAAAGGCTAACGTAGCATTGATTAAGAGGTGAGTATAAACCAAATCACTTTACAAACGATGAAACCGACTGTGATCAAGAAGCTTCAGAATCTTGCGCGATCGCATCAGCGTACTTGGGAGGAAGAAATCACGGTGATTTTAGAGAATGCTGTGCTTGTTGATCGGGGTGTGGATTTGATAGGAGAAGATCATCGAGAATCTAAAGTTTCTGACTTTTGGAAGGGGTTGCAAAAATTTAGGTTGACAATTGAAAATGATGGATTGAGATTTACTGATGATGATTTTGCGGATTTACGCGATCGCAGTGTGGGAAGATAAATCGTTTTATGAGCTTTCAGTATTTGAATACTAAAATAAAAGCTAAAATGAAGGCTCCTAATTCAGGATTTTATAAGAATACCAAAAGGATTAAGGTTATGACAATTTTAGAAAAAGCTGTAAGTACGATGCAGCAGTTACCAATCGAGAAGCAGCAAGAGGCTTTAAATTTTATTGAGTTTCTTGTTTTTAAGTTGAGTGATCGCCATGTTGAAAAAGTTGATGAATTGTCATTAGGGGAAGATAAGCTTGCTGTATCTTGTTACGACCTGACCAAAAAATGGATCGGGATTGTGGATGATTTGCCTGAAGACCTCTCAGTAAATCGGAAGTATATGGAAGGTTATGGAGCGTGAGAAATCAAAATGTAATTTTGGATACTAGCGTTTTAGTAGCGTTGATCAACAGAAACGATCCGAACCATGCTTGGGCGGTGCGTGAATGGAGGCAGCTTAAGCCGCCAGTATTGACTTGTGAGGCGGTGATCTCTGAGACTTGTTTTTTGTTGATGCGAAAATATTTGATTGAAGCTGTTTTTGAAATGATTGAGGTGGGGGCGATCGCGATCGCTTTCAATCTGCAAGAGGAGTCAAGTAATATTCGGATATTGATGGGTCGTTATGAGTCTGTGCCAATGTCGTTTGCGGATGCTTGTTTGGTGAGGATGTCTGAGCAAATAGGGAATAGTGCGGTGATGACTCTGGATAGCGATTTTAAGATTTATCGCAAACATCGCAATGAAGAAATTTCTGTAATTCAGCCATAATTGTAATAAGGAATGCGATCGCAAATTTTTGTAGTTATTTTGCTTTTTATTTCACTATATTTATAGTTTTATAGGGATTTGGTACATGAATAATCAAAATCATGTTGATTAGACTAGAATTATGGGCTAAGCAAAGGTTAAAATCTTAGCCTATGAGTACTGCCACCCACGATATCGTTGCTAAACTTTGGAATCTCTGTAACATCCTTAAGGATGATGGGTTTACTTATTATCAGTATGTAATTGAGCTTACATATCTGCTGTTTCTAAAGATGGCGAAAGAAACCCAAACTGAAGATCGACTGCCTGAAGGCTATCGATGGGATGACCTCAAAGGAACAGATGAGGCAGATCAGCTTAAGTTTTATAAGAACCTATTGAGTCATATTGGTGTCTATGGCTCTCCACTGGCTAAAGAAATTTTTGTTGATGCTAACTCTTTTATTAGAAAAGCTGCAAATCTTTCCATGCTTGTAAAAGAATTAGATAAGCTAGATTGGTACAGTGCTAAGAAGGAAGATCTAGGTGACGTATACGAAGGATTGATAGAGAAAAATGCTAATGAGACGAAAAAAGCAGGTCAATACTTTACGCCTCGTTCACTAATTGATAGCATGGTTCATCTAATGCGCCCTAGTGTCGAAGATATTATTCAAGATCCTGCTGCGGGTGTAGGTGGGTTTCTGATTGCTGCCAATCGCTATATTCAAGAGCATAGTGATATAAGTAGATGGACTGATAGACAAAAGCGGAAGCATCGTTCTAATACTTTTTATGGGATGGAAATTACTCAAGATGTCCATCGTTTAGCATTAATGAATTTGATGTTACATGGATTAGACTTTAATCCAGAAGGTGCAGGTATCCATTGTGGTGATACGCTTTCGCCAGAAGGTGATATTTTACCTAAAGCTTCGTTAATATTGACAAATCCTCCATTTGGCAACAGAAACGGAAGTGGAATACCTAATCGCTTAGATTTTAAATTCCCGACTAGTAATAAACAACTTTGCTTTTTGCAACATATTTACCTTGGGCTTAAGGTTGGTGGTCGGGCGGCTGTGGTATTGCCAGATAATGTACTGTTTGAGAACGGTGTGGGTAAGTCGATTCGTTCTGAATTAATGGATAAATGTAATCTTCATACAATTTTACGTTTGCCATCTGGAATTTTTTATGCTCAGGGCGTGAAGACAAATGTGTTGTTTTTTACTCGTGGGAAGAAAGAAAAAGGTAATACTACGGAAGTGTGGATATATGATTTACGTGCGAATATGCCTTCTTTTGGTAAGCGGACATCATTGACGCGATCGCATTTTGCGGATTTTGAACTAGCTTTTGGTGATGATCCTTTGGGTGGCTCTGCGAGTCTTGATAAGCGCATTGATACTGGTGAGGAGAGACGCTTCAGAAAATTTTCGCGTAATTGGATTGCTGAGCGTGGTGATAATTTGGATATTGCTTGGCTAAAAGATGAAAATGCGGATAATAATAGTGATCTACCTGAACCTGCGATCTTGGCTCAAGAGGCAATAGGTGAGTTGGAAGCAGCTTTGGCTGAGTTGCGAGGAATTTTGAAAGAGTTGGGTGAAGAAGTATCTGTATAATTATGGAGTTTGGAACTATGGAAAGTATTAAAGTACGCCAACACATTGGACAAGATGGTATTCTTCATCTTAATATTCCTGTTGGATTAGTGGAGAGAGAGGTAGAAGTTATGGTAATTTATCAGCCAGTTCGATCTTATGGTGTTGTTCAAGAAAAAGTGTTAACTCCTGTCTGGAAATCGTTGGAAAGTTTTTATGGGATCTGTGCAGATGATCTCATTGCTATTGACGATCTCGGTATCTCAGAGAGTCTTGATGATGAACTTGTTGGAGCTTTTGACTAAGAATGCGTTATCTGTTGGACACTAATGTTTGTGTAATGTATTTGAATGGTCGGTCAAGTGCAATACGCGATCGCTTAATTTCGACACCCATTGATGATATGGCTGTATGCTCTGTTGTCAAGGCTGAGCTATTTTATGGTGCGATGCGAAGCAATAATCCAACTAGAACACTGGAACGTCAACAAGACTTTTTAGAGAGATTTATCTCATTACCTTTTGGAGATGAGGCGGCGATTTTATTTGGTCAAATTCGGGCGAGTCTCGCTAGTGCAGGAACTCCGATTGGTGCTTATGATTTACAAATTGCAGCGATCGCTTTGGCAAACAATTTAATTCTGGTAACGCATAATACACGAGAGTTTGAGCGTGTGCATGGGTTGCAACTTGAAGATTGGGAGGTTGAGGTATGAGCGATATCCCTGATGGTTGGACTTATACACTACTTTCTGAAATTGCCTCAATACAAATGGGGCAATCTCCCAACTCGCGTAGTTACAATGAGCAATGTGAAGGGCTGCCATTTTTTCAAGGTAAATCTGATTTCGGAAATTTATTTCCTACGGTTAGGAAATGGTGTAGTGAGCCGAAGACCGTAGCCGAAGCAGGAGAAATTTTGCTTTCAGTACGAGCGCCAGTAGGACCAACTAATCTTGCATCAGAGAGATCTTGTATAGGTCGTGGATTAGCTTCAATTCAAGCAGTTTCTCTATTTAATCAAAAATATTTACTACATTATTTTCGCTATATTGAACATTGGCTGTCACAGCAAGGAACAGGGTCAACATTTGCAGGAATTAGCGGTGATTTAATTCGGAAAATAGAAGTTCCTGTTGCCCCCCTCAACGAACAAAAACAAATTGCTGATAAGCTTGATTTGTTACTTGCAAGGGTTGATGCTTGTCGCGATCGGCTAAATAAAATACCTCTTATAATTAAAAATTTTCGCTGTGCCGTTCTTAACGCTGCAATATCAGGAGAACTTACAAATGATTGGCGATTAGAGAGAAATCGATCTATAGACTCTTGGCAACAACGTAATGGAAGAGAAGTATTTCCTTTCATTACGAGTGGTTCACGAGGATGGTCTAGTTACTATTCGACTCAAGGAGCATTGTTTCTGAGAGTTGGTAATCTCAATCATTTTACTATCGATCTTGACTTAAATCAGATTCAATATGTTAATCCTCCAATTAATGCAGAAGGTAAACGAACACGAATAGAAGTTGGTGATATTTTAATTTCAATAACTGCTGATGTAGGAATGGTTGCTTTTATCCGCGAAAACGTTGGTGAGGCATATATCAATCAACATTTATGTCTTGCACGACAAACTGGTGAGCATTTAGGATCTTATCTTGCATATTTTCTTTCATCACCATTAGGAGGGATTGGACAACTAACTCAAATGCAGCGAGGTGCTACTAAGGCAGGACTGGCGTTAAATGATATTCGGTCTGTAAAGTTTTTACTTCCAGATTTGGATGAGCAGCACGAAATAGTATCTCGTATTGAATCTCTATTTGCTTATGCTGATTACTGTGAGGTCAACTATCAAAACGCATTTAAAATTTTGAAGCAACTAACACCCGTAATATTAGACAAGGCATTTCGTGGTGAGTTAGTATCACAAGATCCTAATGATGAACCAGCATCAATTTTACTTGAGCGTATTCGTGCTGAACGTATAGCAAATTTAACAACACAGAAAAAGCAAATAGCTGTAAGGAGACCCCAAATGTCTAAAATGTCGAGCGAGGCAGTCAAAAAGGAAATATTCAACCTACCTAATGATAAGTTTTCATTTGGTGAACTACATAATCATTTGCATAAACAGCTTTTGGGCGACTATGATGCACTTAAAGAAATTTTATTTACACTGCTTGATGAACAACCTGAATCCATTATTGCACAAAGATTTGATTCAGAGGTAGAAGAAATGTGTTTTACAAGGAGGCGAAAATGAAGCTTTTGAGAGTAAATATTATTTCTGGTACAAACTGTGGGGGCTTACTTGACGGACTAGATGTTAGTTTTCGTAGTCCTTTTGATGAATATTCAACATTCGCACCTTTATGTTTTATTGGACGGAATGGCGCTGGTAAATCTCAGTTTTTACAAATATTGGCTGAAATATTTCAATCTACTTTTCACAAATGTGTCAGCCATCAGGAGCGATATGAAGGTAATCTTGATTTGCAGTTTGAAATTGAGTACTTTATTCATCCTGAGAATGAATTAGAGCCTATTCGCGTTCGGATCTCACATCAATCTATCAACAAAAAACGCCCATCTCTTATAATTGAAACAAGAGATGAATATAATTGGATTGATTGCGATCTAAACAGTTCTAAAACCCACGCTTTATTACCCGAAAAGATCGTAGGCTATACATCGGGTGATAACGAAACTCTTAGTCTCCCCTTTTTAACAAGCCGCAGTGGATATGCAACCGATGTAAGAGAAAAAGCTTTGAGTTTAGAATATACAGATCAAAGTATTCCTGACACTAGATTGATGCTAATCGATTATGGAACGCATCTTGAAGTTCTAGTAGCTAATCTCCTACTAGGTAGTGATAAAATACGTGCTGCTTTGCTAGATAGTGCAAACCTCCAAGACTTACATTCATTTCGTTGTATTATCCAACTCGCACATGGCGTAGTATCAAAATTCACCAATATAAAAGGCAGTCAAAGTACTCGCAAAGAAATTCAACTTACACAGGAACTAGAAACTTTCCTTGATCGACTCAAGCGATGCGCTACTTGTTATACCTATGATGAAAAGACAGAAACTTATATATTCGACTATTGGATTAACGATCAAACAAGAGCGGCATTTCGTTATTTTTGGGATAATTCACTAGAACTATACTCTGCTTTCCATAAGCTATCTATGTTAAACGATTTAGCTTTGCCTAGAAAGACACGCGAGAGATTCCAGAATGATACAAAAAAGCGAAGGTTTGCTTCACGTCTACCCGAACCTCAAGATGAAGATAAAGTATTTCGCTTCGAGAGAGTTAATTTTCGGTCTAGAAAGAGTAATGAGGTAGTAGACTATGTATCACTTTCTGATGGAGAACATCAACTAGCTCAACTTTTAGGTACTTTCTGTATGTTTTCATCGCCAAATATACTTTTTCTACTTGATGAACCCGAATCACACTTTAATCCACAATGGCGAGTACAATTTATTTCTAAAATTCTTGATTTACCTACTGAAAACGGTGATAGACGTGGTACTTCAATAGTATCTCATCAAGATTGTTTAATAACAACACATGCTCCTTTTATCCCTTCTGATATGCATAGAGAACAAGTATTTATGTTTAGCAAGAATGATGAAGGGGAAATTCAAATCAAACATCCAGATATAGAGACATTTGGCGCAACATTTGACACAATTATCGAAGAATGTTTTGGAGTTAGTCCTCCGATCTCCCAAGTTCCTCGTGACGAGATTGAAGAACTCATGAAGAGTGAAAATCCTGAAGAAATTAGGTCAGGAATTCGTCATTTAGGAAATTCAGTAGAAAAAGCATTTCTTGCCGATCACCTGCGACAGTTACAAAATAAAGGAGTTTAGAATGCTGTTTGGTTATCCTATTGAGGCTACATCAGAGAACTGGTTACATGAATGTCTAGAGGAAATTCTAAAATTTATTCATAACAACTTAACAAATAGCAAAATATCGACAGGCTGGGCTGAAGCTATTGCAGAGCCATATAGAGGTCTTCTACAGCGCCGTTTAAATATTACAGATAAATCTAAAATTACAGATAAATCTAAAAGAGAAAGACTAACTCTAGGTGATAAGCTACTCAATTATCAAAGATCATTGCAAAATCTTACAGATATCCAAAGAGAACAGATTTTAAAAGCATTTAGCGATCAAAATAATATTGCCTCTCTATTGTGTGGGAACTCAACATGTGAGACGCTTAAAGACTTGCCAGAAGATATTCGTCAACCAATTAAAGTATTATTTGAATCTGCCTTTGAGATACTTACGCCACTTGGGGTTAGAGATAGGCATTACAAAAAGATTTATGATGAATCTCTTGATCGTATATGCCCATTTTGTGGGAGTGAGTACTTTGATGCTCCCAGTGCGCCTCGTGAAGCATTAGATCATTATTTATCAAAGGAAAGTTACCCCTTTGCTGCGGCAAATTTGCATAATCTTGTTCCTATGGGTAATAAGTGTAACTCACGTTACAAGCTTACTCAGGATATTCTGAGAAATGATGATGGTGTTTGTCGTAAATCATTTAATCCTTACAATCACCAAAAAATCACGATATCACTCGATAGAAGTGAGCCTTTTGCTGGAATAATTGGAAATACTGGGGAACATCTGCCAGAATGGGAAATTGACTTTATTCCTCACCCTCAAAATTTTGAGAATATAGATATTTGGGAAGAAAAGGTAACAACTTGGGATGAAGTGTTTTACATTAAAGAGAGATATAAACGAGATATATTAGATCAAGGATTTAGTAAGTGGCTAACTGGGTTTAGATCTTGGTGTCGTCATCCTCGCACGAATACGCCTCACTCTGAACAAGAATGGATAGAGGCAATTCAAAACTATACTAATTACAATGAAGAGATGGGACTTGAAGATCGAGCATTTTTAAAAGCAGCCGTTTTCCGAATGCTTTGCCTACATTATAAAAATGGAAATCAGAGAGTCATACAGTTTATTAAGGATGTTGTAAATGATGTAAGCATTTAGCATCAATGTTTTTACAATCGAAGTATTTACTAACATCTTAAGAAATTGCTGAGTGCTTGCTTCTCAAATAGATAGAAATCCTGATTTAAAGGAAAAAAGATAATGGAAGAGATTAGTGAAAGAGTAAAAGAATATATCAGACTGTACAAAGAGGAAGACTATCCGCTTCGAGAGGTAGCGAAACACTTTAAAGTCTCAGTATCAACGATATACAATGCGATGATCACCGCAGGATTTAGCGAATTTAGGGCAAAAAGCTCACGCTGTAGTAACAAGCGAATGTCGATGGAGCAACAGGCGATCAGATGTTTGCAATTGGCTAAGAGGCTAATTCTCAAAAAAGTAAGGCACAGGTTAAAATAAAAACAAGCTAGGAAAAATAGAGCTATGACGATCGCCCAAATTGAAAACCTTATCCGTTACGTCACCAACGCAGAAGGCAAAGCAACCGATGTGCTTGTCCCCTTAGAACTTTGGCAACAGCTAATCCATTCTTTAAACACTGATAACATTAGTGGACTAGCTTTGATTGACGAACAAGAACCCAAAGAACAAATATTAGCCGACTTACAAGAATCTGTAAGACTAGCCGCCGCAGGACAAACATTCCTAGTGTCACAACTTTGGGAAGACACTACAGCATAAACTCATGATCGAAGTTCGATATTTTTAAAGTTCGCGCCAAAAATAGTGATATTCCCACAGGAAAAAGCG
>JAJAZG010000411.1 GCA_026785865.1 Pseudanabaena sp. CAN_BIN31 | reverse complement strand
CTTGGTTTTATGACAGCGCTTTGCGCTGTACTTACAGTTCAAAAAAGCTGCGAATGGAATTTAGATATAATGGCTCATTGGTAGAAGCATTATTGTTATGCCCACCATTAGGAATCAGCACAATTTGCTTTTTACTTGATGTTGCCTCAAATAATTGCTGAGACATTGCCGCAGGAATTAAATCATCCGCAGTGCCATGAATATAAAGCACAGGCACAGAGAGCGATCGCACTTTAGCGATCGAATCAAAGCGCTGATGAATCAGCAAATTGATTGGGAACACTCGATATTTCGGTTCGAGGGTCGCCAGCTCGGTTATCGATGTAAACGAAGCCTCCACAATCGTTCCCAACACATCGGGATGTTTAGTTGCAAGATCGATCGCGATCGCCCCACCTAGTGAATGTCCATAAATCATGATTTGATTTGGCTTGTAACCCTTCGAGATTAAATAATCCCAAGCCGTCTGAGCATCTATATAAACCGATGATTCGTTCGGGAAAGCACCCTCGCTTCTGCCATAACCGCGATAATCAATTAATAAAACTGAAAATCCCATTCGCATTAAACGATTGGCATGTTTGGCATTAGCACTAATATTTTTGCCATTGCCATGCAAATATAAAATCACTTTGCGATCGCCTAAGTCCGCTTTTTCTTCCTGCTTAGCATTGGGCAACCACCAACCATAAATATTTTCACTATTGCCATCAGCCTTTTTAACAGGAATTAAGACATCCTCATACTTAGCATTAAATTTCGCTGGTGTGGTCGTAATTTCCCGTTCAGGTGCGAAAATCAACCTTGTTTGCCCAAACCACAAGGCTATGCAAACTGAACCATAAAAACTGGCGATCGCAATACCAGCGATCGCGACAGGACGTAGCCAACGGTTACGCGATCGCTTAGCAGCCTGATCATGGTGCGATGATTCTAAAGATGATTCAGTCATTGAAGTTTAAGACTTTATAGTTTCAGTGAATATCGAGCAACGCTTTATGTTAACCCTACATTCTGAATTTTAATCCATAAAAAAAATATTGCACATTTGCACGGTTGTTGTAATATAGAAAAGCCCTAAAAAAGCAAATTGCGGTCATGGTGGAATGGTAGACACGCCATCTTGAGGTGGTGGTGGCGAAAGCTGTGAGAGTTCGAGTCTCTCTGACCGCATAATTACAAAAAAAAGAACGCAAAGCGCTCTTTTTTTGTATGTATAAGCCCCGCTTCGCGCGGCTTATACATAAATCTGGGTTTGGATTCATCGCAAAGCGATGTAAAAACTAGAAAGCACTGACCCTAACCCATTGCTGACTCATAGTTTGTTCATAAAGGGCTTCTAAGCTATCAATATTTTTAACCAGCGTATAGCGCTCTAAAACCCTTTGCCTTGCCTTAAGCCCGATAATCTTCGCAATTTCGGGATGATCGACAAATAGCGGTAAAAGCGTGCAAAGTTGAGAAGTAACTTTGTGAGAATCAAGAATAACTCCCGCACCATTTTCAATCACTTCGCCATCTGCACCCACATCTGTAGCAATACAGGCAACTCCACAGGACATCGCCTCTAGCAGCGATAGCGATAAACCTTCCACTAGCGAAGGCAAGATAAACACATCCGTACCGCGCAAAATCTCAATCCGTCTCTGTTCATCGGCAATATATCCCATCCAGATAATGCTGGGATCGGAACCATAAAAAGCTTTTAAACTTGATAACAGTGGCCCAGTACCAACGATCGCTAATTTGCAACCTTCAGGCATCCGCGATTTGCGCCACGCCCTTAGTAAGGCTTCGACATTTTTTTCTGCCGCCAGACGACCTTGATAAAGGAAGAGGCGATCGGCTTTAAGTTCAGCTTTGATATTTGAAGGGGCTGGACAATAGCGATCGCTATCAACTCCATTCGGAATAATCGCAATCCTTGTATTGGGAACTCCTAATTTATTGAGAAGTTCTTTTTGAATATGCGAGAAGATAATAACTTGATTGTAATCGGCTAAAAATGGCGCGTAAATTTGATAGGTGAGTTGCTGCGTACTAGAGACAATGTTGTGACGCTTGAGATCGAAGGGTTGATGAAATGTTGCCACGAGGGGTAAATCTAATTCGGCACAAATTTCTGGCAAGCGAAAGTCGAGGGGAGATATGGCGAGGGATGCGTGAACTAGATCGGGCTTTAGCGATCGCAACGAATCAACAAGAATCTTATGCGCTCTCAGAGATGGAACCGTGTAAATGGTGGATTTGTAAAGAAACGGTAAGGCAACATCCTGTGCTTCTTGAGCATGTTCTTCGTGATCTTCATGATCTGGATCGGTCTCGGGCGAAAAATGCATAAAACTAACGCGATGTCCGCGATCGAGTAACGCATTTGTAATTTCGCGACTATAGGTCACGTTGCCACAAGCAGGCGATTTTTTACCTAGCCATGCAATATGCATGAATTACACCACATTATTACCAGACGTATAATACCAAATGCTTAGCCGAATGCTTATCCTAAAGTTGAGACAGCAGGCAAAGCGCAATCATCAGCATTAACAAGGGGCTTAAGCCCCTTGCCTGTTCTGCCTAACAAAAAAGAGATAACACATGTGCTATCCCTTCATAGATGTTTTTATGGGTCGTCCGGGATTTGAACCCGGAACAAATCGGTTAAAAGCCGAGTACTCTACCGTTGAGTTAACGACCCATGTATATCAGAATCGTAAACTTTTGTTTCCAATTTGAAATCGCGTTGTTTAATCGCTTGGCTATCCTAACATGGCTTTAGCAAATTACACCAGTCAAACTAAACGGTCTTACCTCAGTAATTCTTATGGAAATAGTTTTACCGATTAGCTCAGCTAATGATTGCTCCGTTGTGTTCTCAGTGAAAGCAATCCGATTGGTGCGGGTGCGCCCCATAATTTGCAAAGGATTTTTATGATTTGTACCTTCGATCATGATCTCTTCGATGCGTCCTGCATAACGATTAGAACGCTCAGCCGCATTTTGATTAACGACACGATTCAGTCGTTGGAGGCGATCGCTTTTAACTTCTTCACTTAACTGATTTTCCCAAACCGCCGCAGGTGTCCCCGGCCGAGGTGAATAAGCAGCCGTATTCACCAGATCGAAGCCAATATCATTCACCAACTGGATCGTGCGCTCAAATTGTTCTTCTGTTTCCGCAGGAAAAGCCACGATCGCATCGGCAGTAATCGCCGCGTCGGGCATAATTTCGCGAATATCATCAATGATGCGGCGATAGCGCTCGTGGGTATATCCCCGCGCCATTGCTTTGAGAATATCGTTGTCGCCTGATTGAAAAGGAATATGAAAATGTTCGCAAACCTTGGGCAGTTCGGCACAAGCTTTAATCAGGCGCGAACTGAAATAGCGAGGGTGACTGGTGGCATAACGAATGCGATCGATTCCTGCAACATCATGGACGTAATAAAGCAAATCCGTAAATGTAATCTTGCCACCAACGCCCGCACCGATTCCACCTGCGGGTAAGTCGCGCCCATAGGCATCAATATTCTGACCCAGCAAAGTAATTTCTTTGTAACCTTGAGACGCTAGCTTTTCGATTTCTTCACGAATCACTTGCGGAGTCCGCGATTGCTCTCTGCCGCGCACGGCGGGGACGATGCAATAGGTACAGTTTTCGTTGCAACCATAAATGACATTTACCCAAGCCGATACAGCGCTATTACGGCGCGGTGTGGTGATGTCTTCTTCGATGTAAGATTCTTCGGTAGCCGCAACTTGATTACCGTTAAAAACTTGCGCTAGCAAATCGCCGAGACGATTGACATGCTGTGGGCCCATAACTAGATCGAGTTCAGGCACTCGTCGCAGTAATGCTTCACCCTGTTGTTGGGCGACACAACCAGCCACAACTAGGGTCAAATTAGGATTTTCGCGCTTGCGTTTAGCTTGTCGCCCCAAAGCCGAATAAACTTTCTGCTCAGCATTGTCACGAATGCTGCAAGTGTTATACAAAATCAAGTCCGCTTCTTCGGTCTCTTCAGTTGACTGATAGCCCATATCTTCTAAAACGCCTGCCATGCGCTCGGAGTCAGCTTTGTTCATTTGGCAGCCGAAGGTGACGATGTGATATTTCTGAGCAGTCATGAAAGTGTTTAACCAAAGCCGAAAAGATTGCTGCTTTATTCTACCAGAAAGAATTTTATTCCTTACTTACTCCCTTCCCAGTGAAAGATTAGGCGTTGTGGCGCGGAGCGCCGCAACGCTAATTCTTGGGTTTTAATGTCTATTTTTATACTGGGAAGGGAGTAAATTGAAGAATTAAAAGCAACATTATTATTTTGTTTCAGTTTCGGATTCCAAAGGACTAATGCTGAACGAATTATCTGACAAGACCGACTGTTGGGGGATGCCGATCGCAATACCTTCTTTTTCCATGATTAGCTTGAGGCGGCGGCGAAACTCTCTAGCCACAGCCCATTGCTGAAGCGGTTGAGTTTTAATCCAAATGCGAATTAGCATCCCAGAATGTTGAATGTCATCAATACCAAGAACTTCAGGAGGTTCAATGATCTTAGCTCGCCAAATATGCTCTTGATAAATTTCTTGAGCTAATTTCCGTAATACTCCGATCGCAAAATCAGGATCAGTCTCATAAGCGACTCGAATTGTCAGATCGACACGCGCCCAATCTTTAGAAAGGTTTTGGACGATCGCAATCGAACTATTCGGAATAGTAATCAGTTGACCCTCATTGTTACGAACTTGAGTGATTCGTAAATTCATGTTTTCGACTAAACCGCCTAAGTTACCGACCGCGATTACATCACCAACCGCATACTGATCTTCTAAAATAATCAGGAAGCCATTAATTACATCTTTAATCAACCCTTGAGCGGCAAAAGAGATGGCAAGTCCAACGATCCCAGCCCCAGCCAAGAGCGGGATTAAATCAAAACCAATCGCGGAGAGAATTGCCAGAAATCCTAAACCAACTAAGATAATCGCCGTAATATTTCTTAAGACCTGCGAAACCGTTGAAACTCGAAGATCCAAGCGCTGATAGGGCTTCAGCATTGCAAAATCTTTAGCTTTGAGGAAACCTGAAAAGCGATCGATTAGCAAGTTACTGACGCGAATTAACAAATAAGTGGCGAAGGCGATCGCGCCAACTTGGAGAGGAGTCGATAGCAGGAAGACTTGAAACCAGCGTGTATAGGGAAATAGCCCTAAAACAATAAAGCTACCACCGCCTAAAATCGCCAAATAGCCAAGTTCTAAAACACGGCGTTGCAGATCGCGGAGATTAGCCTCTTGCTTTTGCTTCAGTTGTTGCTCTAAGTCGATAACAGCCACGGCTTCAAGGTAAGGAGGAGAGGCATGTTCGATCTGAGCCTCAATGGTCTTCTGTTGCAACTTTAGGCTACCTTGCCAAAAGGTAATCATCCGAATAAGCAAGAGCATCGCTAAAACAATTCCTGCCGCAATCAAGCCGCGATTGAGCAGAAATGGTGCTTGCCGCTCCTGTTTGGCTCTATTTAAAGCATCGCGCAGGATTTGGGTTAATTGATTTGCCCAACCTTGAAGATCCCGCCCTTGCAGTTGAGCATCCAGCGTCGTTACGGTCATGAGGTAGCGATCGTTAATGGCGATCACAGGCTGACCGCTCACTTGGTCAAGGGTTGCTGTCACCTGTAAAGTATCGGATTCAAAGTTACTATTGACGAGATGATGCAGTTCATCTTCAATGCCTTGTATGCGCTGTTCGAGGGGAAATCGCTGATTAGTAGTCGGAGCCGCCAGCAGAAATAATTGATAGCCATCAAGTCTAACTACAGCATGATCGATGCTGGTAACATTGGCGAGTTTTTCAGTAGTAAACCAATTTTTTAAAAGTTCAGATTGCCCCAAAGCGATTTGATTGGTGGAAAAAAAGAGGGTTAGGGCGATCGCCCCAATTAATAACACGGCATTACGAAACCGCTTTTTCCAAAAGTAGATTTTGGCTTGGATGGAACGGTTGAGCATAGGTAATTTGTGATTGATTTAGAGTTAGGGTATTGTTCTAGGTTTTTTGAAAGAGCTACCAAAGCGGCTGAATTTCAAAATAAACTTTACAAACTAGGCTTAGATTTGCTAACCTAGATATCCGTCGCCTAATTTAAAACGCGCCAGACTAAAGCATAATAAGAAAAATACTTTGCTACAAAAATAAGCATGACTCAAATAATCGTTGGTGAAAATGAAGGGATTGAATCGGCTCTGCGTCGATTTAAGAAAAAAATCCAAAAAGCTGGCTTACTAGCAGATATTCGTCGCTGTCAGTATCATGAAACAGCAGGCGAAAAGCGTAAGCGTAAGGCTGAAAATGCTAAGCGCCGTGGTCGTTTTCGCCGTCGCGATGTCTAAGTTTTTTAAAAAAGGGCTGTGCATTGCACAGCCCTTTTTTATTAGTAGCCAACGCCTAATAATTTATTTTCGCGCCGAAATTGGCTTGGTGATATTACATCTGTCCCATTTGCCCAAACTCCGAGGCGATCGCCTTGTGCCTTTAGCTCGATCGCCGCATAGTCTGGGCAATCTTTTTCTTGAAGGCGATCGTAATAGGCAAGCCCTAGTGAAACCAGAACTTTATTCGCATTTTGTCCACCCGCTAAAACT
>JAJAZG010000410.1 GCA_026785865.1 Pseudanabaena sp. CAN_BIN31 | reverse complement strand
ATGCATATTCGCTCCATCAAGTAAAACTCCATTAAAGAGTGCGCCGCGCAAATCAGCATTAGTAAAATTAGCATTCTTTAAAGTAACGCTAGTAAACTCAGCCCGAATCAAATTTTTCCCAGAAAAGTCTTCACTACCTGCCGCATTTAAAATTGATTTGGTGACGCTCGAAGAACTTGCAGCTTGAGCAGATAACGGCATTAAAAATATAACTGTAGCCAAAACTATACTTACAATTAGTCGCCAATATTTCATAATTTTTTAAAGGTAATTCGGAATAATTTTTAGATCGCTAGTCTAGTAGATATTAAACTCTAACCATGTTTGTTTTCGCGAGATTAAAAGTTATGCTCAATAAATTGACTATTTAGGTTATGATCGGTGACTGTCGCTAATTGTATAAAATTTTCAGACTTTCACCTCTATATCACCTGATAGAACCGTAATGGCTAAAAAAAGCATGATCGAGCGCGAAAAAAAGCGCACAAAGTTAGCTGAAAAATATGCAGCTAAGCTCGAAGCACTCAAAGAAAAGTTTGCCAGTCCTGAACTGACACAACAACAAAAAGTTGCTGTACATCGCGAAATTCAACAAATTCCTCGTAACGCTAACCCCACTCGTCACCGCAATCGTTGCTGGATGACTGGTCGCCCTCGTGGCTATTACAGCGATTTCGGTCTGTGCCGCAACGTTTTTCGTGAGATGGCTCACCAAGGCTTGTTACCAGGCGTAGTTAAATCTAGCTGGTAGTTTCCAGAAGCAAAAAAGCCGTCACCAATTGGTGACGGCTTTTTTGTTAACTACAGCCTATTGAGGGTTTGAGTAATGCAGATAATTTTTTGAAAGTGCCGCGAAGCGGCACTTTCAAAAAATTATCTGGGTTCTATGGCAGCGCAAGGCGCTGTGTAGCGTTTAGCGATAGTCGAACTATCCTCTAGTCTTATAGCTGGCGACAGCTAGCTATAAAAAAATAAAACCCAAAAAGTAGAAAGCAGCGCGGAGCGCCGCTTTCTACTTTTTGGGTTTACTTGGCGATCGCTATAAAATGTAGAATGGTAGAAAGAATTGAACGAATAGTATAAGTTTAGATAAATTATGGCAGTCAAACCAGATTGGTTGCGGGTTAAAGCCCCACAGTGGGAGCGCGTTGGCAATGTTAAAGAAGTCCTCCGCGACTTGGGGCTAAATACTGTGTGCGAAGAAGCATCTTGCCCGAATATTGGCGAATGTTTCAACCAAGGTACTGCCACATTTTTGATCATGGGTCCCGCTTGCACTCGTGCTTGTCCCTATTGTGATATTGATTTTGAGAAAAAGCCCCAAGCACTTGACCCGATGGAGCCAATTAATTTGGGTGAAGCCGTGCGACGGATGAAGCTGAAACATGTCGTAGTTACTTCCGTTAATCGCGATGACTTGCCCGATGGCGGCGCTTCGCAATTTGTGCGCTGTATTGAAGAAATTCGCAAATTAATGCCACAAACGACAATAGAACTTCTCATTCCTGATCTCTGTGCTAATTGGGAAGCTTTGGAGACAATTTTGGCAGCGCGTCCCCATGTGCTTAATCACAATACGGAGACAGTGCCAAGGCTCTATCGCCGCGTGCGTCCACAGGGAGATTATCAGCGTAGTTTAGAGCTATTGCGCCGCGCTCGCGAAATTGCGCCTTGGGTCTATACCAAATCAGGAATCATGGTGGGTATCAGCGAAACCCATGAAGAGGTTTTGGAAGTGTTGCGTGATTTGAGAGCAGTGGATTGCGATATTATTACCATCGGTCAATATCTGCAACCTTCAGCGAAGCATTTGACTTTGCATGATTTCGTCACGCCTGAGCAGTTCGAGATCTGGCGTATTGCAGGTGAAAAGATGGGATTTTTGCAAGTAGTTTCTTCGCCGCTTACGCGCAGTTCTTATCATGCGGAACAGGTGCAAGCTTTGATGAAGTTGTATCCTAAAGTCGATAAACCCTATGAACAGAAAAACTAATCCTTGGCAGGATTCTCGAAATTGGCTTGCCACGCAAATGGGTGTGGATGAGCAGCGCAAGACTGAGGTGTATTTAGAAATCTCTCAATCTGCAACCTTGAAAGATGCAACTTATTGGTTACAGTTGATTTCTGCCGCAGGAATTGCCACGATGGGACTTGTACTGAACAGTCCTGCGGTAATTATTGGCGCGATGTTAATCTCACCTCTGATGGGACCGATTTTATCTTTGGGCTTGTCACTGGCGGCTGGAGATTTTATTTTGTTGATACGGGCGATCGCCAATCTGACATTAAGTTGTTCTGTGTCGATTTTCCTTGCGGTACTGCTAATTTTTATATTGCCATTTAAGGAAGCAACTACCGAGATTTTAGCGCGGACTACTCCTAATACATTAGATTTGGGCGTGGCTTTGTTTTCAGGAGCAATTGGCACAATTGCCACTTGTCGCCCCATTAAAGGTGTAGTGACTTCAATTCCGGGTGTGGCGATCGCTGTTGCCTTAATGCCGCCGCTATGTGTTGTTGGTTTTGGGGTCGGGGTTTCTTTTAGTCTCAATGTTAGTCAGGGTTTACAGATTGCTCAAGGCGGCGGTTTGTTGTTCTTGACTAACCTTGTGGCAATCTCGTTTGCGTCTTTACTAGTATTTCTAGCACTGCATATTGATACGGACTCAGTGCGTGAAGTAATTAAGCTCTGGGAAAACAATGATCGTGAAAGTCTGGTAGTCCAAAAATTCTTGGGCAGCTATCCATTTCTAGTACGGTTGCGCCCGATCGGTAGTCTGCTAGGGCGGTTACTAGTGGGGACGTTGGCAATCTTGGCTCTTTTAGTTCCACTTAGCCAATCGTTTGTCAAACTGGGTGAAGAGGTATCTCAAAAGCAGCAACAAAACGCTCTCCGTCTTGCTGCCACTGGCATTTGGGAAAATAATTTTAGTAACTATGAGGACGATCAACCGAGATCTTCGATAGAGAGAGTTTTAATTACAGAACAGAATCAAATCGTAACTGTAAGGCTAAATATATTTACGAGTAAGATTTATCAACCTGATGAGAAAGAAAAATATGTTCAAGAACTTGCCCGAAAGTTAGGTAAAAACCCGCAGCAAGTTCAATTCATTCTCACCGAAATTCTGACAGCTTCTAATGAATTGATTGCGAAGAAGGAAGAAGTACCGATCTCTGTGGTCTCTAAGCCACCGACCTTAAGTGAATTAAAATCTACTCTTCTCCAAAATCTTGATGTGGCGATCGCTGATTTAAATTTACCGCCAAATGTAGAATTACTTGACTATGCCGTAACTACTGGAAAATCGAAGGCTTTTATCGTTTCGATCGCCTACCTAAGCGATCGTTCGATTAGCGCCGATGCAATGGAATTAATCACTAAAGATGTCCAAAAACGCATTGACATCACCGAAGCAAAGATTAATTTAGTGCAAATCAATCCTGCGATCGGAGAGATTTTATTTGCAGAAGATCGGGGCGTAATTCTAGAAGATGCGAATAGTAAGCTTGATCAGATTGGCAACTTATT
>JAJAZG010000409.1 GCA_026785865.1 Pseudanabaena sp. CAN_BIN31 | reverse complement strand
TTTGCTCTACCTGCGGTACTCATATCCCCAAGACCATTTCAGATCGTTGGCATAGTTGCCATGTATGTGGGCTGGAAATGGATCGGGATATCAATGCTGCTATCAATATTAAAAACATTGCTGTCGGGCGGACAGTGATTAAAGCTCAGCGTGTAACCGAACCGATTGGTGGTGTTGCTGAGAAGCCCGCGCTGTACGCCTAAGCGTCAGCGTCGGGAGTCGTCACAATTACAGCAAGTTGCGAACTAACGAACCACAATATTTTTGTATAGCTGTCGCCACCTGTATTAAGGCAAAATAAAAGCCCAAAAATATAAGGCGGCGCGGAGCGCCGCCTTATATTTTTGGTTTTTGTGTCCTAACATGCTTGGCGATCGCTATAAAAGTCACGCAAAGCGCGGTTAATTCAATTTACTTACACTGTTGCCGCAGTGCGCTTGCGTCTGCCAGCACTAGCAGTAGCGACTTCACCAGAAGTGATTACTGCCGTACCATTACCATTGACGTTAATTCCATTTTCAACTTTTGGAATCACCTTGCCACTACCTGATTTTAAGGTCACACCTAAAGCATTCGGTTTTGCAACAGGAGCAGGGGCAGATTGAGTGGAATTTGGAGGCGTTTGCAATAGGAAAACGATCATTGGCTTGCTTTGCATTTGTTGGCGCAAAACACGAGTGAGGTCACGCTCAAGTTGACCACGCAGACCAATCCAATCAACTTCCAGAGAACCAACGTTACGCGCAAAGTTACTCCAGCAATTCGCTAAGGAATTATCGATCGCCTTCGCAACTGCCGCAATGATCTGTGAGCGTTCCATCGGCAAGACGACACCGCTTAGTTGAATGTCAGGAGTCGTGGCAAGCTTACCATCGAAGCCAACTGATACGGCGATCGTGAAAATACCGTCACCCGAAATTTGTTGGCGATCGCGTAATACATCGCCCTTAACCATGCCATCGCGAGAAGAATCAACCAGTTCAACACCAGAAGGAACCTTGTCTACAATCCTCATGTAATCTTGGCAAACTTCAACGACATCACCGTTTTCGGCAATGACGATATTTTCACTAGGAATGCCCATGGCTTCCGCCATCTTCGCGTGCTGTCTCAGCATTCTCAATTCACCGTGAGCAGGGAAGAAGAACTTCGGACGCACCAGTGCCAACATCATTTTATGATCTTCTTGAGAGCCGTGTCCTGAAACGTGAATGCCTTTATCTTTTCCGTAGATTACATTTGCGCCGAGTGCCATCAATCGATCGATTGTGCGAACTACAGGAATTGTATTTCCAGGAATAGGATTAGCAGAGAAAATAACTGTGTCACCTTGACGAACTTCGAGTTGCTTGTGACCAGAATTTGACATCCGAGTCAATGCCGACATTGGCTCACCTTGAGAACCTGTAGTCAAAATCAAAATTTGATCGTCGCGATAATGACGTAAATTTTGCAAAGGTTGGAAGAGGTCATCGCGGCATTTGATGTAACCAAGATTACGTGCATGGGCGATTACGTTCAACATCGATCGCCCGACGACACCAACCACGCGACCATGCTTATCAGCAATGTCCAAAATCATATTCACACGATGGACTGAAGAAGCGAAGGTGGTAATAATTACTCGCCCCTTTGCCATCATGATGTACTTTTCGAGATTGGGATATACCGCGCGTTCAGAAGGAGTAACACCTGGTAGTTCGGCATTGGTGGAATCGCTAATCAAAGCCAATACACCTTTTTCACCATGCTCAGCCAATCGATGCAGGTCAAAGAACTCACCATCTACAGGAGTATGGTCGATTTTGAAGTCGCCAGAGTGAATGACGACACCAGCAGGTGTGTTAATAGCGATCGAGAAGCTATCGGCGATCGAGTGGGTATTACGAATGAACTCAACAAAGAAGCTCGTACCGACACGGACAACATCGCGAGGCATAACGCGGCGGAGTTCGGTGCGATTGAGTACGCCTGCTTCACGAAGTTTGTCTTCGAGCAGAGCCATTGCTAGGCGAGGACCATAAATAACAGGAATTTCAAACTGTTTCAAATGGAAAGAAATTGCGCCGATATGATCTTCATGTCCGTGTGTGACAATCATGCCCTTGATCTTATGCTTGTTTTCGCGCAAGTAAGTCATATCAGGCAATACCACGTTTACACCTGGCATCATATTGTCAGGGAAAGACAAGCCACCATCAAGCAGCATAATCTCGTCGTTATATTCAAACACCCATGTATTTTTACCAATTTCATGAAGTCCGCCGAGGGCGATGATTTTGAGAGCGGGAGCGTTAGATGTGGTCATTAAGTTATTTCTTTTGTAAAGGAAAAAGGATAGTTGAATAGTGAAAATGATTCAATTCAATTGTTTAGTGGAAAACTTGGTGTGTATATCTGTAAATATTTATATGCTTGTATAAACACTTAGACGGAATGACTAGAAAGCTGCCAGAAAGGTATAATCTCCCCCACAAGTCATGATGGTCAGAAGTCGTAAAACTCTTGGTCAAAATCTTGATGCAGTCTCTCTAATATGTCTTTAGATATAAAGGCTTTAAAGAACTTGAAGGAATAACTAGGTAAGAATTCCAACTTCTCTTAGCACAACCTTAAGCTTGGCTTCGAGTTCAGCATTACCTGCAACTAGAGGCGATCGCACCATGCCTGTATCTAATCCCAATAAGCGTAAAGCTGATTTTAGAGGAATTGGATTGCTAGTTAAAAATAAAGCCTTAAACAAAGGAAAAAGCTGAATATGGATTTTCAGTGCTTCTTGCACTTTACCTGCGGCAAATGATTGCATCATTGCTTGCAGTTGTTTGCCAACTAGATGAGAAGCGACGCTGACTACTCCCTTTGCACCCACCGCCATTAAGGGCAATGTGAGGGAGTCGTCACCCGAATAGATCGCAAAATCGGCTGGTGTGAGGGCGCGAATTTGGCTGGCTTGATCTAAATCACCTGTCGCTTCTTTAATTCCGATAATGTTACGGATTTCGGCTAACTTGGCAACGGTTTCAGGTTCAAGTTTGCAACCTGTGCGACTAGGAACATTATAGAGAAGGATCGGAAGATCTGGTGCAGCTTCAGCGATCGCTCGAAAATGTCTATATAGACCCTCTTGCGGAGGCTTGTTGTAATACGGTGTTACCTGTAGTGTACCATCTAATCCAAGATTTGCGGCTTTTTGAGTAGCCGCGATCGCCTCAGAAGTAGAATTCGATCCTGTACCTGCCATGATTTTCGCTTTGCCCGCGATCGCATTCTTCAGTAATGAAAACAACTGGTACTGCTCGTCCCAACTGAGAGTTGGCGATTCGCCTGTCGTACCGCACACGACAACGGTGTCAGTTCCTGTCTCGACCAGATGATGAGCCATTTGTTCTGCTTTTGCATAATCGACATTTCCTTCTATGTCGAAGGGAGTAATCATTGCTGTTAGTAAACGTCCGAAATCAATTTCACTCATACATACTCATAGATAGAAGTTTATTAAAAGTTTATAAACTTTTAGATAAGAGCCTTGGTAATCAGTAATTCGGCAATCTGAACTGCATTCAGTGCTGCTCCTTTGCGAATTTGATCGCCACACAGCCATAATTCCAAACCGTTGGGATGAGAAATATCCTGACGAATTCTGCCTACTAGCACCTCATCTTTGCCACTGGCTTCAATGGGCATCGGAAAATAATTTTTGCTAAAGTCTTCCACTAACTTTACACCTGCCGCCGTAGCCAAAATCTCTCTGGCTTTGTCTGGACTAAAAGGCTGAGTAAACTCTAGATTAAGTGCTTCCGAATGCGCTCGCAATACGGGAACCCGTACACAGGTTGCCGTGATCCGAATGTTTTGATCGCCAAATATTTTGCGCGTCTCATTCACCATCTTCATCTCTTCTTCGCAGTAGGAATTATCCGTCATCGGCGAGTTGTGTGGAAAAAGATTAAAAGCTAAAGGATAGGGCAAAATTTTAGCTACAGCAGGTTCGTTGTTAAGAATTGCTTGAGCTTGCAATTTCACTTCTTCCATCGCCATGGCTCCTGCGCCACTTACTGATTGGTAAGTCGCGGCAACTATCCGCTGGATGGGTTGCACTTGATGTAGTGGATATATGGCTACAGCCATCAAAATTGTCGTGCAGTTGGGATTAGCAATAATACCTTTATGCTGGGTGATCGCTTCAGGATTAACCTCTGGCACAATCAATGGCACATCGGGATGCATCCGAAAAGCGCTGGAGTTGTCGATCGCTACTGCACCTGCTTTGGTGGCGATCGGCAACCATTTCTGAGAAATACTGCCACCTGCCGACGCAAGGACAATGTCCACATCATCAAAGGATGATTCGGTAACGGCTTCAATAATTAAGTCTTGACCCGCAAATTTGATCGACTTGCCAGCCGATCGCTCCGAAGCTAGAAGCTTGAGTTTACCTAAAGGAAACTTTCTTTCTTCTAGCAAAGCCAGAAGCTCTGTACCAACTGCACCTGTTGCTCCGAGAATGGCAACGTTATACTTCTTAGTCAATCAACCTCCGAAATAAAAACATCAAGTTAAGTGGAAAACTTGTGAAAGACTGCAAAATGATTTATGTGTAGCTTCATCATTTGGATCTTGTCTAATCACATATTAGCAAATTTTTGGAATATTACTAATTTTTTGGGCTAGGGACCTGTAAAAATTGCATCTTCGACATCTTTGCGGCTCAGGGAATATGGGAAAGCACGTTGAATTTCTTTGCCGCCGTATACATCTTGGATATAACGAACCCGAATATCTTCAATACCCATAATAATTTCGGCTTGCCATGACGATCGCGTCACCCGCCATACATTTGGATTTGTCTGATCTTGATCGCATCCCTGCTCATTTAACCATGCTTCGAGTGCTGGGAGGGGATGATTGTAGAGTGGAGTTGTGGGGGCTGGAAGCGCCATAATTGACTATAAAGAATTTTGTGTGAAGTAGTTAAGAGCAGAAATTGATAATGGCGCGATCGCTTCGGGAAAAAGGCGATCGCCTCGTAGCCAAGCGACTAAGACAACTAAAATCAAGCAAGCAACTAGCGTAGCACCAATTAACAACAGTGCAAATAGTTCACCACCTGATAAGGGGCGTTCGCTCGGTAAACCGTCATCGTCAATGGTCTGAAGATTTTTTGGTTTTTGGGGCTTTACACCATTTTCGTAGGTTTTGTACTGAAAGCGAGAAAACTGAATGCGGCGATCATAAGCATTGCGGCGATCGGCATTACTTAGGGTCGCGTAAGCTTCGTTAACTTGTCGAAAAATCTCCACAGCATCATCTTTGGGTAACTGCGTAGTATCAGGATGATAAAGCTTACTAAGATCGCGATAGGCGCGGCGAATATCAATTTCATTTGCCCAAGGAGTGACCCCTAAGATGGCATAGTAGGTTTTAGTCATATCCTTATTTTCAGTTGTGCTATTTCCATGCCTTGGACTCGCATTATTAGTGCTTTATTGGTCATTCCGCTTGTACTAGCGGCGATCGCCGTTGGTGGTTGGGCGTTCACCGCCGCCTTTGCGCTGTTGGTAATTTTTGGTGAAAAGGAATATTTCGCCCTCGTGAGAGCCAAGGACATCGTTCCTGCCAGTAAAATCACGATTTCTGTCAGTTTAGCATTGCTGATTGTCTCGCAACTGAGAGTGGATCTCGCCGATGCGGTAATTCCGATCGCGGGTACTTTTATTTGCTTTTACCTATTATTTCAACCAAGGATTGCCACAATCTCTGATATTTCCGCCTCAATTTTAGGATTGTTTTACGGTGGTTACTTGCCTAGCTTTTGGGTGAGGATTAGAGGGATCGGTGATGGTGCGATTTTTGAAGTAAGCGATCGCCTCCAGCAATTTGGTTTCTTTAATCATTTACGCCATATCGATCAGATTTCATGGTTGCAAATTACTTTCCCTGTTTCCTATGGCTGCATTTATGTAGTAATGGCGTTTTGCTGTATTTGGGCTTCGGATGTGGGCGCATATATATTTGGCAAAGTATTTGGACGCACGCGCTTATCAGATATTAGTCCAAAGAAAACTGTGGAAGGGGCGATCGCTGGTTTACTCTGTTGCTGTGCGACAGCGATCATCTGGGCTTTTAGTCTAGGATGGGCGCAATGGTGGCTATCTGGTACGATCTTAGGCTTGTTAATCGGGGTTGCGGGTTTATTGGGTGATCTGACTGAATCAATGATGAAACGTGATGCTGGGGTCAAGGATTCGGGACAAATTATGCCTGGTCATGGTGGCATTCTTGATCGCGCCGATAGTTATGTATTTACAGCCCCGTTGGTGTATTACTTTATTATTCTGATTCTGCCGCTCATGCATTAGTGCCACTCATGCATTAACCTATGACAATTCTTTATAACGGCTTAGAAACTTCTAATTCTTTGAGTTGTAAGTTTTGGCTGCGGATACGGCGTGATAGCAGGCGAATAATATTTACGGCAATGTCGGGAGTTTCATCGATCGCCTCATAAAGTTGTTGTTGTGTCAAGATTAGGCAATCGCAGCCAGAAATCGCCGTCACCGAAGCTGATCGCGGCTCAGCATCAAACAGCGACATTTCACCAAAACAACTACCC
>JAJAZG010000408.1 GCA_026785865.1 Pseudanabaena sp. CAN_BIN31 | reverse complement strand
TTTGCTCTACCTGCGGTACTCATATCCCCAAGACCATTTCAGATCGTTGGCATAGTTGCCATGTATGTGGGCTGGAAATGGATCGGGATATCAATGCTGCTATCAATATTAAAAACATTGCTGTCGGGCGGACAGTGATTAGAGCCCAGCGTGTAACCGAACCAATTGGTGGTGTTGCTGAGAAGCCCGCGCTGTACGCCTAAGCGTCAGCGTCGGGAGTCGTCACATCGGGTTCGGTTTGCCATCGATATTTTCGCAGATCGATCTTCCCTGCGGCACTAAAATTTATGCCTTCGCGTTCAAGTAGCGATCGCTGCAAATAGTCTGTACCAAAGCGCAACGGCGACAGTGAAACCTCACCTTTAGCATTCACGACGCGCTGCCAAGGAATATCTAAAGTCTGCATGTCAACGCGATAGAGCGCATAGCCAACCACACGCGCTTTTCCTGCTAAATTGGCAAGCTCCGCAACTTGTCCATAGGTGGCAACTCGTCCTTCAGGAATTTGGCGCACAATTTCATAGATGCGATCGTAAAAATTACTGGTCATGACTGCTACAGCCTATTAATGGTTTGAGTGGTACAGATAATTTTTTGAAAGTACCGCTTTGCGTCACTTTCAAAAAATTATCTGGGTTCTATGGCAGCGCAAGACGCTGTGGCTATGATGGAAATTTGGACTGATTATTAATTTAGTGATTCAAATCACTTCCATTTCTTTAAAACTTTAGCTATCATATTAAATGTTAAAACATTAAGACATTTACACTGGAGATACTTCAATGTTAGCGGCGGGATGCACCGAGTCCAGAGCTACCGTAAATACAGAGGAAAAGCGCCGAACGACAACCCGCATCGCCATGCGTGTGCCGAGAAGCTGCTACGGCGAACCAATTATTTCGCGCCTCTCTTGTGAACATGGACTAATTGTAAATATTATTGCTGCGCTTCTAGGCGAAAGCCCAGAAGAAGATGGCTGGTTCACTTTAGAACTAACTGGGACAACACAGCAGATTCAAACTGGAATCATTTATTTAGAAGAACTAGATTTAGAGATTTGGGATAAAACGGCTGTCGAAGAAGAAAGCTGGTAAACAAAAGAAAAGGCTTGCTAAGCAAGCCTTTTCTTTTGTTTTTAAAAAGCAAGGGGCTTAAGCCCCTTGCTTTTTGTCTGGAATAGCAAGGGGCTTAAGCCCCTTGTTCTTGACTAGGTTTGATTATTTGTTAGGCTGAGGAGTTAAGCGCAAGTAAGGCTTTACAGGATTGAACCCTTTAGGGAATTTCACCTTTGCTTCTTCGTTGGAAACTGAAGGCACGATTACACAATCATCGCCATCTTTCCAGTTAGCAGGGGTGGCAACGCTGTAGTTGTCGGTCAATTGCAGTGAGTCAATTACACGCAAAATTTCGTCAAAGTTGCGACCTGTGCTAGCAGGATAGGTCAAGCTGAGACGAAGTTTTTTGTTGGAGTCAATGATAAACACCGATCGCACGGTCAAAGTGTTGCCTGTTGACGAATTGGGGTGAATCATGTCATAAAGTTCGGAAACTTTTTTGTCTTCATCAGCAAGGATCGGGTAGTTGAGGGTAGCGCCTTGAGTTTCTTCGATATCGCCAACCCAACCTTTGTGCGACTCAACACCATCGACACTGAGGGCGATCGCCTTAATATTGCGCTTATCAAATTCTGGTTTGAGCTTAGCGACAGTGCCTAGCTCAGTGGTGCAAACTGGTGTGAAATCTTTGGGATGAGAAAATAGAATTGCCCACTTATCGCCGATCCACTCATGAAAATTAATAACGCCTTCGGTGGAGTCTTGAGTAAAATCGGGTACGGTATCGCCTAAACGCAGTGTCATAGTTTTAATTTAGTGTTTGAATGTGAGTCTTCTTCTTTACAAATCTAAGATACAAGATTACAGGAAAAATCGCTAGACACATAGGGCGGTATTCCCATCGCTTTACTGTAGATTTTGACACAAAGCCAAGAATTCACCAAAAATCCCCTGATGCAAAGCGTTCTCTAAGCTATGGATTTTTGCCTAAGTTGATCCCAAACAAACTATTTAGGCGATCGCGAATCCAAGATAATGCCGCCGTTTGCGATTTCTGCAACTCTTCCTCATTTAACAATCCAAGGCTAATCGAGATCTGTTGACGTTCCGAAAGCTTTAGCGCAATTTGCTCACCCAAATCCTTATATTCAATCAAAAGTTTTTGTAATTGCTCACGCTCGACTACAAATAAAATCGTATTTGCGGTCAAAGTGCGAACAGTCGCTGTACGCGGTATCCCCATGAGCAGCGAAATCTCCCCAAAAAATTCGCCCTCGCGTAATGTGGCGATCGCCTGATTCGCTTTTTCCGAAAAAACTTCTACAGCACCCGACAAAATAATATAAAAATCTTCACTTGGCTCATTCTCGCGACAAACAACTTCTTTGACATCAAAATGTTTGCGATAACCTCTAGCGATTAGTCCAAACAATTCAACCTCTGTACATCTCTCAAAATAAGATATTCGATGTAATAAATCACGTAAGTTTTTGGTAGTTATGTCATTAGAAAGATCAGAAATATTTGAAGTATCAGAAAGAGAAGACGTTGATGTTTGGATTTTTTCGAGATTTTGTTCTTCTTCTAAATTAGGTATACAAGGAATAGATTTAATTGTTTCAGGATTGCGAAATACTATTTCTCTGGTTGGCGTAGGCATTCTAATGCCTTTTTCTTTAATCTCATAGGCAATCCGAAAGTTCAGAGAACTACGAATTGGATCGTTGTCATTAGGGGCATCAATCCAGACAAGTAGCTCAAAATCATAGGAGTCTTCGCCAAATTTTTCTAACCGAACTTCGGCTGCTGGTATAGACAAAACACGCGGTTCATGGCGGGCTGCCGTCAGTAAAGCTTCAGTTAAGAGTAGTAAATCGGTGTCATGAGCCACACTGATGGGAATATGGATACGGCAAGTATGCCCTTCATAACTCCAATTGACAGTATCATTTTCGATGAATCTTTGATTTGGTACAATCACAAACAAGTCATCATTAGTACGGACAATTGTGGAACGAATTGAAATTTTTTCAATTGTGCCTTTAAGTTTGCCAATTTCGATATAGTCGCCAACTTTAAGAGTTTGCTCAAACAGCAATACTAATCCACTAATAAAATTGCTGGCAAGATTTTGCAAACCAAAACCAATCCCAATCCCAACTACACCTGCAATTACTGCCAGTGAACTAAGATTGATGCCTGCTGTTTGTAAAATGACCACACAACTAAGGGTGATCAATAAATATTTGATAAATACTGTAATTGCTTCTTGTAAGCCGCGATTGATCCGCAGCCGCACTAATAGCGATCGCCGAATCATTTCACTAGTCAGATTTGCCGCAAAAAAGGTAAAAACGATCAGACTTAGGTAAAGAACGATCGCCGCGATCGAAAACTTATTACCGCCGATATCGAGAATTTGGGCTGTGAAGATTTCGGACAGTTTTGCTAATAAGGCATCCATTTTGTCGTCTATTTTTGAGCTTTATAGACTAATGTAGCAGTTGCATTTGGTATTTCTGACTTTTTGAGTTTGGCGCTGATTTTGCCCAATCCTTGCTCAGTGCCAATCCATACCTGTTGATTGTGAACAAGCAAATTGATGACTGAACTACTTGGCAAATTATAGATCGATGATGTAATTGACCCATTGTTAGTATTGGCAAGGACTAAGCCATCTCTCATGCCGATCCATAATTCGCCATTTTTATCACTGGCAAGGGCGACAATATCGCGTCCAGTTACAGGATTAATACGGGCGATCGCTTTATTAGTGTTCGGATTAATTTCAATTACATTGCGAGGCGTTCCTGCCCAAATTTTACCCGATGGATCGACGGCTAGGGCTTGGACAATTTGCCCCGATACAAAGGGAATCCGCGCCGATATTTTCGCTGTATTCGGATTAATTTTAATCAAGCCATTTAACGTGCCGACCCAAATATTGCCAGCATTGTCAATCTGCATCACATTCGCGGCTGTGCCTGGAATATCAGGGAGTCTGGCATAGGTTTCGGCATTATAAGGACTGATGCGCGTAATTCCTTGATCTGTCCCAACCCAAATAAATCCTGCCCGATCCATCGCTAAGCTCAAAATCCGACTTGAAGATAGTTGGATGGCGATATTTTCGATTTTGCCTGAGCTAGGTTCGATTTGATAAAGCCCTGAAGTCGTACCGACCCAAAAATAACCACGACGATCTTCTAATAAGGCTGTAACCGTGGAATTTGGTAAAGATATAGAGGCGATCGCATTTCCAGATTTTTGATCGAGTTGCATTAAGCCTTGCCAAGTGCCGATCCATAGCCTGCCTTGGTTATCGATTAGGGTTGAACTAATGCGATTATCTAAACTTGAAGATGGCTTACGAGCAAGGCGAATGTTTGCTGGTGTGACTAATTTATGGCTGTCTAAATTAATCGTATTTGTATTGGCGATCGCGCCATAGCTGACTGCATATAAGCTAGCTACGTTAATCGTTATGGCTAATAGAGCTTTTGAGAAAGTCTTTGAGGGAATTTTTGCGATCGCCACTGATATTTTTTCTACTGCTAATATCTTCATCATTTGTTGTACCCCATTTTCACTTTTTTAACGGTCAGATGTTAACACAAGAAATTGCGATCGCCGCATTAATTTTAGAGGGTAAGTAGAAAACCAAAAAGCTGTAGCGCACGTTGCGCGATCGCTATAGCTTTTGGCTCAGTCGATCCATTCGTTGTCTGATTTTTGATCGCGAAACAAGAGGCGATCGAAGCCTTCGCTGAGGCTAGGAGGGTTATAGGACAAAGTGCGATACATCTCCACCACCACATCTTCAGGGACTACGCGATCGCGATTTTCATTACGCGATAAGCAAATCCAGAGCGGCAAGTTTAGCCAAACCCCTGTAATTGGGCTAAAACCAAGCTCTTTGGCAAGGGCAATAATACTTTGGCGATATTCTCGCTTATAGTTTGTGGCATCATATATTACAGATTGTTGCGAATTGGCGGCTTTTGTAAATTCCTGTTGCACTTGCGCCCAAATCTCAGCCCAATTACCCTG
>JAJAZG010000407.1 GCA_026785865.1 Pseudanabaena sp. CAN_BIN31 | reverse complement strand
AATTTCCTGCCCGATGGGCCCCCCCCACCCGCGCCACAATCATCTTCTGGTTTTTGGTGTGCATTTTGAATGCCGATTAGCTTAATACAGATAATTTTTTGAAAGTGCCGCGAAGCAGCACTTTTAAAAAATTATCTGGGTTCTATGGCAGCGCAAGGCGCTGTAACTTTCATAATATTAGTGAATGTTTGAAAAACAATGATTTGGATCGCGATCGCCATACAGTTAATACTTAGCGCAGGATTGTTATGGGCTTCATGGCAAGTCTGGATGCTCCGCCACACGCTCAAAGAAACAGTAAAAACTGTTGATGACTGGACAGAAGCTTGTGAGAATGCTTTGCAGGTCTCTACGCCTAGTCTCGGTTCTGCTCGCATCGGCGTTGATGCGACCAGAAAACAATACCAAGTAGTACAAGCTCAATTAGAAAAAATTCGTAATTTACTCTCTGTAGTTGCTCGTGGTGTATCCTTTGTAGGGAGTCGTTGGCAACAATCTCGGAAAGGTTCATCGAAGGGTGCGCCAAGTTCTTTAAATAACAAGTTGTCGGTCAGTCGGTCGTCAGGGAGAAAGAATAATGTCAAACGACGCAGGTAAATTTTTTGGTGGATTAATCGTCGGTACGGCGATCGGTGCGGCGGTGGGCATTCTATTTGCACCGCGATCGGGTAAAGAGACTCGCCAAGTTTTAAAGCGCTCGGCTCAAGATTTGCCCCAACTTGCTGAAGATTTGGGTTCTAATGTGCAGTATCAAGCCGATCGCTTTACTGAGCAGGCTCAACGCACGATTGATGAGGCGTTGGTGCGGCTACAAGAGGCGATCGCGACAGGACAAGAGGCTAGTCGTAAGTTACAAGAAGAATTAGCACTATCAATGAGTGGTTCATCAAATAGTTCGCTGCTTGAAAGCGATCGCTTGGATGAAGATGAAGACTAAGAATCTAAAAAGCCCCCTAAAAAAATCTTTATAAGAAATTATGTCAGAAGCGATTTTTTTGCTAGGTTTGTCATTTTTATTAGTGGTCGTTTGTCTGACGATTCTTTTGCTAACGGCGATTCCTGCTTTTCAAGAATTGGCAAAAGCTGCCAATAGTGTTATTCGCCTAACTGATACCTTAACGCGAGAGTTGCCTGCCACCCTTGAAGCAATTCGGATGACGGGGCTGGAACTGAGTGAGTTGAGCGATGAGCTTAACCAAGGAGCAAAAAGTGCGGGCGCGGCAGCCAAGCAAGTAAATGATGGAATCAAGGGTGTCCGCCAAGGTGCTTCTAATGCTTCGATCGCTACCCAAAGTGCATTTGCAGGTCTCAAAGCTGGTTTAAAATCTCTTGGTCGTCCTCGCCGTCAAAAGCGATCGCCTTCAGACTTATATCCAGATGACTTGCGATCTGGCAATCTACCTGATGAAGATTTAGATGATATTTCCAGTCAGGAAAGGCTAATTACACCTGATGATCAACGCTCTGAAGAGTAGCGCGGGCATCTTGCCTGCATCACCACAATGCAAGCGAGACGCTTGCGCTACATGGGGATATTCTTTTCTAGAAATCATCTAAGCGCTCTGAGATTAATTTTCTAATGGTTACAGCGATCGCAAACACCGTTGACAGTCACTTCGTAGTTATCAACTTTTAAACCTGTGCGAATTTGCTGAAAACCTAACCCCTCAAAGGCATTCCAAGCAATATCTTCAATTTCACCACAACTTTTGCATCGAAAATGATGATGTGGCTCGACATTGGCATCATAGCGACATACCCCTTGCTCTAATAACACTTCGCGCACTAATCCCGCATCACGCAAAGTTTGCAAAGATAGATAAACCGTGGCTTGTGAAGAAGTTGGCACATCTTGGTTGAGATCGTTCAAGATCTGTTCTGCGGTCGGATGATCTTGGCGACCAAGTAAATTTGTATAAACGGCGAAACGCTGAGGTGTAACGCGTAAACCTTTAGATTTTAGGATTTTAATAACCCTATCAGCTTGCTTTTGCATGTGACTTTCTTCCTAATCCTGTCCTTATGTTTCTATACAACGCTTGGCGCTGTCATAAAACCCAGATAAGTTTTTGAAAGTGCTGCTAAGCAACGCTTTCAAAAATTTATCTGTACCCCTTAAAGCCTCAGTAGTCTGTACAGCACTTTTTAGACAGGATTTTTAAACTTTGAAAGCACTATATCATCTCTAAATAAGAACTACAAATTTATTAAATTTCTTCTAAGAATTGAATAATTATGGCTATTGACTAATTTCTAAATAAGAATTATTCTTAAATCTGTCCAGAAAAATATTAAATCTCAAAACATATGGCAGTTATCGAAACCGTACCAAACGTTGTCTTTAAGACTCGTGTACGCGATGAATCCGTTGAAGGCTCTAATCCTTATCGTTGGGAAGACAAGACCACTCAAGATCTTTTTGCTGGCAAAAAAGTAGTAGTTTTCTCTCTACCTGGTGCATTTACACCTACTTGCTCATCCAATCACTTGCCACGCTATGAAGAGCTTTATGCAGAGTTTCAGGCTCAAGGCGTAGATGCAGTTGTTTGTGTATCTGTTAACGATGCTTTTGTGATGTTCAAATGGGGCAAAGAAGTCGGCGCTAATAATGTCTTCTTGCTCCCCGATGGTGCTGGTGAATTTACCCGCAAGATGGAAATGCTCGTTGACAAGTCGAATATTGGCTTTGGACTTCGCTCTTGGCGCTATTCGATGTTGGTCAATGATTGCAAAATCGAAAAAATCTTCGCAGAAGCTGGTTTCTCTGATAATTGCCCAACCGATCCTTTTGAAGTTTCTGACGCTGACACGATGTTGGCTTACCTCAAGGGTGCTGAATCCACTGGTGTATCTGCACCACGGTTGGCATTTGTTGGTTAATAAGAACTGAGTTTAAACGGTGCGCCTCGCGCACCGTTTAAACTTAAAGTCTATCGATGGTTTGAGTGATCTAGGTAATTTTTTAAAAGTGCCGCGAAGCGGCACTTTTAAAAAATTATCTGGGTTTTATGACAGTGCAAGGCGCTGTAGTAAAGAAGCAAATTAATTTACAGGGTTGGCGATGAAACTCTCTAGCAAAAATCTAAATGAACGCCTCGAAACTGTCTACGATGCGATCGTGGTGGGCGGCGGCATGGGTGGACTATCGGCAGCGATTTATCTTGCCCGCTATGGGCTGAAATGCTTGATAGTTGAAAAAGGTAAGGGGCGATCGCTATGGATGCAAGATCTGCGAAATTATGTCGGACTCGATCCGCACACCTCTGGAAGTGAAATTTTAAACCATGGTACTAATGCTTCTTTAGAATGGGGAGCCGATCATCTGCGTGGCTATGTCGAAGAAGTAACCGATGAGGGTGAAACTTTTGCGGTGAAAGTAAAAGTTGGCAAAAAAGATAGTATTTATCCCATATTTCGGAGTAAATATGTCATTGCTGCTTCGGGGATCATGGACAATTTGCCACAGTTAGAAAACATGCAAAATGTCTATGACTATGCAGGTTATACGCTGCATGTTTGCATGATTTGCGACGGCTATGACATGTGGGATCAGAAGGCAGTTTTGATTGCGAATACAGAAGGGCAGATTAATGCTGCGTTTGTTTTAAACTGGTTCACTCCTTATATTTCAGTCTTGACTCATGGGTTGTGTACGGTTAGCGACACCATGAAACAGAAGCTCGCTGACCATGGATATCCACTATATGAAACGGCGATCGCGAAGTTTCATGGTGAAAAGCATAAACTAAGTGGTGTAGAACTTACCGATGGCACAATGATCGAGGCGACAACGGGGTTAGTCGGTATGGGTTCTGTTTATCATAATCATTACCTCAAAAATATTGAGGGACTGGAATGGGACGGACAGAATCTGATTACAAACGATATGGCGAAAACTAGCCACGATCGCATTTTTGCTCTTGGAGATTTGAAAAAGGGATTGAACCAAGTATCGATCGCGGTTGCTGATGGTACTGCGGCTGCAACTCAGATCTGGCGGAATATTCGGCGTGCTAGCCCAGCCCGCAAATGGGAAGCGAACATCAAGGTTCCCGCTACAGTGTGAACTACCAGACACTGACCGCTTAGGCGGTACAGTGCTGGCTTCTTGTCTCAACGGGAACAGCATCTAGCAAGACCGAAATCTTACCAGAGCGACTT
>JAJAZG010000406.1 GCA_026785865.1 Pseudanabaena sp. CAN_BIN31 | reverse complement strand
CTATAAAGCCATTAAGCGATCGCTTAACGAAGGCGATGTTGCCGTCTTTTTTAGTGACGGACTATTTGAGGGAACCAATCCATCGGGTGACGAATTTGGCGGATCTGATGGCGATATTTCTCCACTACGCAAAACTGTCATTCAACTAGCGCCGTATTCAGCCATAGAAATCTTACAGGGGCTAAAAACTACTCTCGATAAGTTTTCAGAACGAGAAATACCTGACGATGATGTTTCAATCGTTGTCATCAAACTTAAGCAAAAGGTGCGCTTTTCAGAACTACGTAACTGTCCTTATCTGGAGGCTTTACAAGCATGGCAACGTTCAGAAGAAACCGATGAATCTTGCTTATTGAGAGGAACACGCCTTACCGAAGCATTGGCTTGGGCAGATGGTCAGCAAGAATTACCCAGAATTGATGTCAATTTTCTGGAAGCGTCGCAAAGAATTAACGAGCGCGAACAACTAATAGCAGCGAGGGCTGCCGATGCTGATCGACTCGAAAACCTAAGCCAAGAACTAGAAAAGAGCCTAGATGCCGAGCGCCGTCAGCGTGTAATCGCGGAAATGGGCGAAATCAACGAAAAAATTGTCGCTCTAACAATTTCTTCAGAAGCGCTTTATCTTTCTAATAATCATATTGAAGCGATGATCGCAGGTGTAATCGGCGGGGTTCAACTCAAACGATTGACGACCCAAGTTGATGAAAGCGCCCTTGAAAACCTCCGCGCCAATACCCAAATCCGTGCAATCACCGCCCTAGAGCAAGTTGTCTATGGAACTCATGAATTTAATCGTCTTGAGGGGCATGGATTTTGGGTTAATAAAGTTTGCTACTCTCGCGATAGTCGATTTATTGCCTCTGCTAGTAGCGATCGCACAATCAAAATTTGGGATGCATCAGGTGTTTTACGACAAACCTTAACCAGCCATACAAATTGGGTAACCAGTGTCGCCTTTAGTCCAGACGGTAACCGACTAGTTTCTGGTAGCCGCGACAATATGATCAAGATCTGGCAACGCGATGTATCTACAGAAGATTTTGCTCCCCAGCCAATCGCCACAATCAGAGGTCATGAAGGACCAGTTTTAGATGTATGTTTCAGCCATGACGGTCAGATGATTGCCTCGGCAAGTGAAGATACGACAGTACGGCTATGGAAAAGTGACGGTACTGTGATTCGGACTTTACGAGGAGGTCACGATCGCTGGGTAACTTGCGTAGCTTTTCATCCCAACAGCAAATCTTTGGTTTCAGGCAGTGCCGATCGCAATCTGATTATTTGGAATATCCTTGGCGTACCGATCAGACATCTGCGCGGTCATGATAGCTTTGTTGAAAGTGTCGCCTATGCACCCAATGGCTTAGCGATCATTTCTGGTAGTCGCGATCGCACCGTCAAAATGTGGGGATCAGATGGAGTTTTAATCAAAACTTTTATTGGGCATTCTGATAAAGTTTGGAGCGTAGCCTTTAGCCATGACAACCACACGATCGCCTCTAGTGGATTTGATCGCACAATTCGAGTTTGGGATATAGAGCAAGGCTTACAGCATACATTTCAAGGACATGGTGATGTCGTGCATAGTATCGCCTTTAGTCCAGATGGCAAAACCTTCGCTTCTGCCAGCCGCGATACCACCGTAAAGCTTTGGGCAATTCGAGGGACACCTTTACGAACTTTAATGGGGCATATGGATGAAGTCTTTTGTGTAGCAGTCAGCCCCGACTCTAAATTTTTAGCATCTACCTGCAAAGATAAAACAGTCAACCTTTGGAATGCCAATGGCACTCTTGCATGTGTTTTAGAAGGGCATAACGATAAAGTTAACTGTGTCACTTTCAGCCCCGACAGTTCCACGATTCTCACCGCCGCCGCCGATGCCAGCATCAAAATGTGGCGAACTGATGGAACCCTAATTGAAACAATCAGCGCCCATCGTGCCGAAATTTATAAAGTTGTCTACCGTTGCGACGGTCAGGTTTTTGCTTCTTGTAGTGCTGATGGTACTGTCCGAGTTTGGAGCGCCGATGGCAAATGGCTGCAAACCTTAACGGGTCACACTGCCGAAGTGTATAGCATCGATTTTGCCCCAGATGGCAGTATGCTTGCGTCTGCAAGTAAAGATAAGCTGATTAATCTCTGGAGCTGGGACGGTACGCTTCTGCGAACTTTAGATGGACATAGCGCTGAAGTCTATACAATTTCCTTTAATCCTAACGGCACAACAATCGCCAGTGGCAGCATGGATCAGAGTGTGAAACTCTGGAGTATTGAAGGACAATTAATTAAAACCTTAAACGGGCATAGCGCCGAAGTTACCAGCGTATGCTTTAGTCCTGATGGCAAGTCGATTGTCTCGGCTAGTGAAGATTCAACGATTCAGTTTTGGAGTGGTGAAGGTACGCTTTTGCGAACCTTCAATGGACATCAAGGCCCTGTGCGAAGTGTCTGTTTTAGTCCAAATGGCAAAATTTTGATTTCAGCAGGTGAAGATCGCAAAATCATCATGTGGAATCTCGACCTCGAAAATCTATTAATGCGTGGCTGCCAATGGTTACAGGAATATTTAAGAACGAATATTAATGTTTCTGAAGAGGACAAGCGTACCTGTCTAGGTGGCTGTGGCTGGCTTTACAAATACCTAAAATCTACTCCACCTTCTTAAACAACACCCACAAAAAAGCCTCGCTAAGCGAGGCTTTTTTGTGGGACTATCAAGAACTATTTAAGGATCTTGCTCACAACACCCGATCCAACGGTACGACCGCCTTCACGAATAGCAAAACGCATTTTATCTTCGATCGCGATTGGGTTGATCAGCTCAACCGTCATCTTGATGCGATCGCCAGGCATAACCATTTCAGCTTCACTACCATCATCGGCAGTGAATGCAACAATTGTGCCAGTTACGTCAGTTGTACGCACATAAAACTGAGGACGATAACCAGGGAAGAAAGGAGTCTTACGACCGCCTTCTTTCTCAGTCAAAATGTAAACTTCGCCTTCAAACTGAGTATGAGGATTGATCGACTTAGGCTTAGCCAAAACCATACCGCGTTCGATGTCAGCTTTCTGAAGACCACGCAACAACAGCCCCGCATTGTCACCAGCCATACCTTCATCCAAGCTCTTCTTGAACATTTCAATACCAGTAACTACAGTGCTACGTGTATCAGTAATACCAACAAGTTCAACGTTGTCACCAACTTTGACCTTACCGCGCTCAATTCGGCCAGTCGCAACCGTACCACGACCAGTGATTGAGAACACGTCTTCAACTGCCATCAAGAAAGGCTTATCAATATCACGCTCTGGAGTAGGGATGTAAGAGTCAACTGTATCCATTAGAGTCCAAATCTTGTCAACCCAAGTATCTTCACCACGTTGGATTTTAGGACCTTTAGTCATAATTTCGACTGCTTTCAGAGCCGAGCCACGAGTGATTGGGATATTATCGCCATCAAAATCGTAGGAAGAAAGCAACTCACGAACTTCCATCTCAACTAGCTCAACTAGCTCTTCTTCACCTTCCATCTGGTCTTCTTTATTCAAGAAAACTACGAGTTGAGGTACACCCACCTGACGAGCAAGCAAGATGTGTTCGCGGGTCTGAGGCTCAGGGCCATCCGCAGCCGACACGAGCAGAATTCCTCCGTCCATCTGCGCTGCGCCAGTGATCATGTTCTTGACATAGTCAGCATGTCCGGGGCAGTCAACGTGAGCATAGTGACGCTCAACCGTCTGATACTCAACGTGAGCCGTATTAATGGTAATACCACGAGCTTTTTCTTCAGGTGCAGCATCAATTTGGTCGTATGCTTTCGCTGTTGCCCCACCTGCGGCTGCCAAAGTCATCGTGATTGCAGCAGTTAAAGTGGTTTTGCCGTGATCAACGTGACCGATAGTGCCGATGTTGACGTGGGGTTTAGTTCTCTCAAATTTAGCGCGTGCCATTTTTTCGTAATTATCCTTAGTTTTGGTAATTATTACTCTAGTTTATAGAGTATTTATAGATTATTTACAGAGTAATTTGAAGGACTACTCTTTG
>JAJAZG010000405.1 GCA_026785865.1 Pseudanabaena sp. CAN_BIN31 | reverse complement strand
GGGCTAAAGCGGCTAAAAAGATTCCCGCTCCCACCTAGCCTTTTTTGGGGAAATATCTTGATGCGTATATTCATTGACGGGCTTTGTCATAGCCATATTTTTTGCTCTCAGCGTTTATTGAGGTCTTACGATTTCACCTAGTTTTTTAATTAGCGATCGCCTGTTTATAGACCAAGCATTTGTTTAATAACTTTCTTAAAGACCACTTTGAGCCTTGGCTTGATGTTGAGTCGATTAAATATAAACTGGTTCGCAATGTTCATCCGTTTACAAATTTAGTTTATTACGCCTAACGGTTTCGGGTTTTGGGGGAGTGTCTTAAAAGGATAATATAGATATCAACATAGTAATAGAGCAAATATCCCAAGAGGTTGAGAGATTTTGCTCTACTATATTTTTGACCTATGAAGCCTCTCTGCGGAAAATGCTCTCTAGGTCTATATAACGATTAGCTTGTCTTTTTAGGAGTGGACTTGTCATGTAGTTAAGACCAACAACAGTCACATGCTTGTCCTGCTGCCTCAATCGTCTAACCAAAATACAGAAGTCGCCATCACCGCTTAAAAGCACAATACGGTCATACAGAGATGATTGTTCCATAACACTTAAAGCCATTTCAACGTCCAAATTCCCTTTTTTTGTTCCATCAGGTCTTTGAATGATAGGTTTTACCCAAACACGAAATTTATTTCGTCTCAAAGCACGTATTAGGAGCTTTTCTGATTCACTTGCAGGATTCAAACTCATATAAACGAACACTTTATCTGCGCCAAATCGCTCTCTTAGAGTCAAATAGACATTTAAGTCATGTCTAATTCCCAGCTTTTTGCAACTAAAAAACAGGTTCGACGAATCTATGAACATAGCTACTCTCTCATCAGGTGTCTCTAGTTTTTTCAAGGGAGGTGCAAATCTGGAAATGTCACCAACGATTTGTAAACGAGTATTTTGAGATGTAGTAGGGATAATGGAAATCATAAATCCTCTTTTTTGGCAGCTTAATCACTATAGGATACTTATAACACATTTTACCAAAACTAACTAAGTTTTTTTTAAATGTGCGTTCAAAATATTTTAATGTTGCAATTTTGTAGTTATAAGCTAGAATTGTTTGTATGCTAAAAATGATCAAAAATAAAAGTTGTGAAAACTATGAATTTTCGGAGATTGCCGATATCTCTCCAGGAATACAAGTCATGCGCTATCAAGATTCCAAAGGCATAGACTATCAAGTTCTTAGTTCTCGGCATTTAGATGGATTAACTCTGACAGGAGAAATTGACTACGTAAAGCTATCCAATGCCGACTTTAGTAAATATCGAATTTACTGTAACGATGTGGTGATGGTCATGAGAGCTAATACAGGTAAAGCTGCGTTAGTCACGGAGTCACAAGATGGCATCTTAGCCGATCAACATTTGGCAATTATACGGCGTAAAAAAGCGCCTAAAATTTTACCTAGTTATTTAGTTGTACTTCTAAATTCAGAATGGTTTCAGCAGCAGATATTCTCTATTACAAGTCAATCAACTGTTCGACTAATTTCTATATCGCAACTTTCCAAGTTAGAAATCCCTGTACCATCTATAGATATTCAGCAAAAAATTGCTGATTTATTTTTTACACTGGAGGAGATAAAAATATCTTCCTTCAATGCTTTAAAAATACGTCAGCAAATTGCAGAAGCCAGTTTGTTTAAGTTATTTGGAGAAAATTGATGACTACTCAACAAGATTGGAAAAAATTCACATCTAATATTTTCCGTGAAAATCCAGTTTTTAACAACCTAGATGGGTTGTCTCATTTTCTGAGATTACTACTCATCAAGTATTTATCTGATCTTTCTGATCTTACAGATGCTCAATCTAATACGATCTCAAATTATTTTAGTGAAATGCCTAACGATGTTCATTGGAATAATTTTGTCAAAGCTAAATATTTAGGAGAAGAATTAGATAATGCTGTAATCAAAATTAGTGATTCTAATCCTAAACTTAAAGATATTTTTGGTGAAGCTAAATTTGACAAAATACCAGAAAAAAACCTATCTGAAATACTGTCAAAATTTAAAGATATCAAAATTGGTCAATTAGCCTTTTCTTTGTCATCACCATTTGCGACTGTTGCAGAAAATGCTATTGATTTTATTGCAAGGGGAAAAGAATTTGGAGGGCAATACAGTCCAAAATGGATAACTAAATTACTAGTAAGTTTACTTAATCCCCAAGAAAATACTACTATTCACGATCCTGTATGTGGAACAGGAAGTTTATTTATAGAATCTGCAAAATTTCTAGCTAAATCAAATGCAGATTTTTCAACACTTGAATTTTCTGGTCAAGAAATAAATAAAGATGTCTATCAAATTTGTCAAATGAATCTTCTATTACATGGATTAGATAATTTTGAAATCCAAAAAGGCGATACATTGAGAGATCCAAAATTTATCGAAGGAAAAAAGCTAAAGAATTTTGATGCTGTAATTGCAAATCCTCCTCTTATTTTGAGTGATTGGGGATATGAAGAGGCAAAATTGGATCGATTTGAGAGATTTCGATATGGTATACCGCCTAAAAAAAATGGAGATTTTGCATTCATTCAACATATAATCTCTACTCTGAAAGATCCTTCTGGCAAAGCTGTAATACTGATCCCTCCTGGGGTTTTATTTCGTACTGGCTCATCAGAACAGAATATTCGTTCAGGCATTATTGATTCAGGTATTATTGAAGCAGTTATCGGATTGCCAACAAATTTACTCTACAGTACGGGTATTCCTACAGCAATTCTTATCCTCAACCGTAACAAAATTGAGAACAGAAAAGTATTAATTATTGATGCAAACAAAGAATTTCAGAAACTCACAAAGGGAACAAATTTTCTTGATGATAAGAATATAGAAAATATTATTTCTCTATACAATAATTTCCAAGATCAAGAAGGAGTTGCCAAAGTTTTGACAATTGAGGAAATAACATCTAATGACTATCAACTCAATTCAAATCGATATATTACAACTCCAAGACAGGTAATCGACATCAAAAAACAAATGGAAGAACTAAGTCAAATGGAAGAAATTAGAATATGTTTGGAAAATAAAATGAATCAATGCTTACAGGAACTAGAAATTGATTTATAGATTTATAAAGGTTATTAAATTGCTTTGTTGTTTTTGCAAACATGTACTAAATGATTCGGGACACAGGGACACTTAATCATCAATTTATTTTAGATAGGTTTCAGGCTTTCTAGCCATGCGATCGCCTTGCCCGTTTACTGATCACACCATAGACGGCTAACCCTACCTCAATCTTGGCTAGTATCGCCCATTACAGTGGGATCGCTGTGATAAGCTAACAGTTGTTAGTGTCATTAACACGAATAAATATGGATCGACCTTCTCGCTCTGTTCCCCAAGCCGCACAAGCCGCCTATTCAGGGGATTCGTCATACGGACGCACACCGCCGCCTGACTTGCCTTCGCTATTGTTAAAAGAGCGAATTATTTACTTTGGGTTGCCTCTTGTATCTCCCGACGAATACAAACAGCAGCTTGGAGTCGATGTTACAGAATTGCTGATCGCTCAACTTTTATATTTGCAATACGAAGATCCTGAAAAACCGATCTTCATGTATATCAACTCCACGGGGACATCTTGGTATACAGGCGATGCGATCGGCTTTGAAACCGAAGCATTTGCCATTTGCGACACCCTCAATTACATTAAGCCACCCGTGCACACCATCTGCCTCGGACAAGCAATGGGAACAGCCGCGATGATTCTCGCCAGTGGAACCAAAGGCTTTCGGGCTAGTTTGCCCAATGCCACGATTGTCTTGCACCAAGCGCGTCGCCAAACCAGAGGACAAGCCTCTGATTTGCAGATTCAGGCTAAGGAAGTGCTGACTAACCGTGAATCGATGTTAAAAATCTTGTCGCGGACTACAGGAAAAACATCCGAAGTCATTACTAAAGACATGGATCGAATGTTTTATATGACTCCTGAGCAAGCAAAAGAATATGGTTTGATCGATCGTGTACTCGAAAGCGCCAAAGATTTACCGACCGCAGTTCCTGCCCTTGTATAGCTTTTAGCTTTATCGATACTTTAGCTAACAGCTAACTACCAACCAATCCCCAATTACCAATCAGCAAAAACCATGCCTATCGGTGTTCCTAGAGTTCCCTATCGTTATCCAGGTGATTCCTATACACAGTGGATTAACATCTACGAGCGTTTGTCACTAGAACGCATTATGTTTTTGAGTGGCGAAGTTACAGACGGTATGGCTAATTCCATGATTGCCCGTATGCTGTACTTTGATTCGGAAGATCAAACCAAAGATATCTACATGTATATCAATTCTCCTGGTGGTTCAGTCTCGGCAGGACTAGCAATTTTTGATACGATGCAACATATCAAATCCAATGTGACCACGATTTGTGTCGGATTGGCGGCTTCGATGGGTTCATACCTATTGATGGCTGGTGCTAAGGGTAAGCGTTTCGCTTTACCAAATGCGCGGATCATGATCCACCAGCCTTCAGGTGGAACAAGAGGTCAAGCATCTGACATTGAGATTGAGGCGCGGGAAATTATTCGGATTCGCCATAAGCTCAATGGAGAATATGCCAAGCGCACAGGGCAGCCCCTCGAAAAAATTGAGCGTGATATGAATCGCGATTATTACATGTCTTCTCAAGAATCTCTTGAATATGGACTAATTGATCGCGTACTTGATTCTCCCGAATAAAAATTGACATAGAAAATCCCAAAAGTAGAGACGGCGCGTTGCGCCGTCTTTATTCTTTTGGAGATATATTTCAATTATCCTTGTCAATTACGATAATGGTGCTTCGCGCCATTGTCGTAACAAAAGAATTTTAGTGACTTTTACTATTCAATCCATACAATTTCAGTCTTATCGTTTAGCTTTCCGCGAGCCATTTCAGACTGCATTAGGTATACTTTTGCATCGAGAGGGATTTATTATTGAGATTCGCGATCGCCACAATCGCATTGGCTTAGGAGAATCCTCACCACTTGCTGGTTTCGGCATGGAATCCCTTGATAAAACAGCAGAGACTTTAAAAGAGTTCTCAAAATCGCTAATCAATATCGAAATTCAAAATCTGCATTACATTGAGAACTTACTTGCAAAATACGATCGCACTCCTGCGGCTAAACATGGACTTGAATTAGGATTACTCAGTCTATTATCACAAACGCAAAACATTTCAATTTCGCAATTATTAGCAAATTCTTTTTCTGGAAAAGTTCGCGATCGCGTTCTTGTTAATGGTGTAATCGGCGCGATCGCCCCCGATCTCGCCGCCACAAGAGCAAAAGCATATATAGATCAAGGTTATCGCTGCCTCAAAATCAAGGTGGGAACTCAGGATTTTGAATCAGATTTGCGAAGAGTGGGAGCAGTGCGATCGCAAGTTGGGAATGACATCCAAATACGTATTGATGCCAATCAAGGATGGTCAGTACAAGAGGCGATCGCTAATTTAAAAAAACTAGAATTTCTGCAAATCGAATATGTCGAGCAACCTGTAATCGCCTCAGATTTATTCGGTATGGCAGAAGTTAGGCGATCGCAATCGATTCTTGTCGCCGCCGATGAGTCGGTTAACAATCTCGCCCAATTGCAGCGAGTGATTAATGCTCAAGCCGCCGATATTATTATTCTCAAACCAATGGCGCTAGGGGGACTTATTACTGCACACCGTGCGGCGGCGATCGCCTTCAAAGCTGGATTAGATGTAGTCGTGACAACAACAATTGATGGGGCGATCGCCCGACAAGCTGCTTTTGACTTAGCCGCCGCTTTACCGATTAAACGCGCTTGCGGTTTAGCGACAGGACATTTGCTGGCAGAGAAATAACTAGAATCAACTTGAAAGGGTGATGAAAAACATGGAATAATATAGCCTAATGTAAAACTTGATATTTATTTAAATTTAAGGTTGCAATTATCTCGTGCCAGAAGACCCTACTTTAGACTCGCAATCTCAAAACAATACTGAATTAGTTACGTTTGATTATATTAAGAGCAACCTTTTTCGGGTTGTTACAGCTGACGGTGCTCACGCAAGTGTGACACCTCAAGGCAAAATATTTCTTTCACTTTACAATGAGAGAGTCCCAATTC